>NZ_JBSVWS010000163.1:0-13360 GCF_054071155.1 Pseudomonas sp. SDO5532_S415
AGCAGGCTCGCTCCCACAAGGACCTCATCAATCCTGTGGGAGCGAGCCTGCTCGCGAAGGGGATATCACAGACACTTGAATTCTTTCAGGTTGTCGCCTCAACCGTTCCAATGAAGTTCGCCAGCTCCGCCGTCTGCGGGTTGGCAAACAACACTTTCGGATCCCCGACCTCATGCACCAGCCCTTGATGCATGAACACCAACTTATCCCCAACCTCCCGGGCAAAGCGCATTTCGTGGGTGACCATGATCAATGTCATGCCTTCCTTGGCCAGTTGCCGAACCACGCTTAGCACTTCGTTGACCAGTTCCGGGTCCAGGGCCGAGGTGATTTCATCGCACAGCAACACCTTCGGCGACATTGCCAGGGCCCGGGCAATCGCCACGCGCTGTTGCTGTCCACCGGACAGTCGGTCGGGGAAGGCATCGAACTTCTCACCCAGGCCAACCCGCTCCAGCATCTGCCGTGCCCGTTCGGCGGCCTGGGCTTTCGGGACTTTCTGCACCACTTGTGGCGCGAGCATCACGTTCTCGCCCACTGTCAGGTGCGGGAACAGATTGAACTGCTGGAACACCATCCCGACTTTCTGTCGCAGGCTGCGCAGGTCGGCGCGGGCGGCGTCGAGGTATTCGCCGTCGACCTCGATGACGCCGTCGTTGATCGATTCCAGGCCGTTGAGCGTGCGCAGCAAGGTCGACTTGCCCGAGCCGCTGCGTCCGATGATCGCTACCACCTGGCCTTCCTCGACGCTCAGGTCGATGCCTTTGAGCACATGGTGATCGCCGTAGTATTTATGCAGGGCGGAAATTCTAAGCAGAGGCATGCAGTCTCCTTTCCAGGTAGCGCGCACTGAGGGACAGGGGATAACAGAGCAGGAAGTAACCGAGGGCCACGAGGCCGTAGACCATGAAGGGTTCGAACGTCGCGTTGGCGAGCATCCCGCCGGTCTTGGTCAATTCGGTGAAACCGATGATCGAGGTCACGGCGGTGCCTTTGACCACTTGCACCGAGAATCCTACGGTCGGCGCCACCGCGATACGCAAGGCCTGCGGCAGGATCACGTAGCGCAGTTGTTCCAACGGGTTCAGCGCCAGGCTCGACGAGGCTTCCCACTGGCCGTTAGGGATCGACTCGACGCAACCGCGCCAGATCTCCGCCAGATAAGCGCTGGTGAACAGCGTCAACGCGATCGCCGCCGCCATCCACGGCGAAATTTCCAACCCGGCCAGCGCCACGCCAAAGAACACCAGGAACAGCTGCATCAACAACGGCGTGCCCTGGAACAGTTCGATGTAAGTGCGCGCGAAGCTGCGTGGCAGGGATTTTTTCGAGATGCGCATGACCATGATCAGCAAACCGATCAGCCCGCCGCCAATGAATGCCACCAACGACAGCGCCAGCGTCCATTGCAAGCCCGTGAGCAAATTGCGCACGATGTCCCAGAAAGTGAAATCGCTCATCGGCTGCTCCTCGCTATGAAGCGCTGGCCGATCCAGTTCAGCAATTGACGGATAAGCAGCGCCATGCACAGGTAGAGCAACGTGGTCAGGGCGTAGGTTTCAAAGGCGCGGAAGTTGCGCGATTGAATGAAGTTGGCGGCGAAGCTCAGCTCTTCGGTGGCGATCTGCGAACACACCGCCGAGCCGAGCATGACGATGATGATCTGGCTGCTCAGGGCCGGCCAGACCTTGCTCAGCGCGGGCAGCAGCACCACATGGCGGAAGGCTTCGAAGCGCGTCATCGCCAAGGCCGCGGCGGCTTCCAGTTGGCCTCGGGGGATCGCCTGAATGCCGGCGCGGATGATTTCTGTGGAATAAGCCCCCAGGTTGATCACCATTGCCAGCACCGCTGCCTGCCATTCGGAGATCTGCACGCCCAGGGAAGGCAGGCCGAAGAAGATGAAAAACAACTGCACCAGAAACGGTGTGTTGCGGATCAATTCCACGTACACCGCGAAAACTCCGGCGAACGGGCGAATGTTCCACGCCCGCACCAGCGCCCCGACGATGCCCAGGCCCACCCCCAGCACTGCGCCGATGGCCGTCAGCTCAAGGGTGAACAGCGCTCCGCGCAACAGCAGGTCGGTGTTGTGCACCACGGGCAAGAAATCGAACTGATAAGCCATAGCGTGTCTCCTGCGCGCCGAATCAAAGGTCGGCCGGCAGCGGTTCTTTCAACCAGGTCAGGGCATTTTTCTCCAGCGCGCCATCGCTTTTGGCGCTGACGAGGATCTGGTTGACCTTGTCCAGCAACGCCGGCTCGTTCTTGTTCACGCCCACGTAGACCGGTGAATCCTTGAGCTTCACTTTCAGCGCCGGCACGCGTTTGGGGCTCTTTTCGCTGATCGCGACCATCACCACGTTGCCGCTGGCGATCAGATCAACCTGGCCGGCCAGGTAGGCGGCGATGGTCGAGTTGTTGTCTTCGAAGCGCTTGATGGTTACGCCCTCGGGGGCGACCTTGGTCAGCTCGATGTCTTCGATGGCGCCGCGAGTGACGCTGATGGTTTTGCCCTTGAGGTCGTCCAGGCTTTTTACGTTGGCGTCTGGTGGGCCGAACACGGCGAGGTAGAACGGTGCGTAGGCCCGGGAGAAATCGATGACTTTTTCCCGCTCGGGGTTCTTGCCCAGGCTGGAAATCACCAGGTCGACCTTACCGGTGGTGAGGAACGGGATGCGGTTGGTGCTGTTGACCGGGGTCAGTTCGAGTTTGACCTTGAGCTGGTCGGCCAGCAGTTTCGCGGTGTCGATGTCCAGGCCACGGGGCTTCATGTCCGGACCGACCGAGCCGAAGGGCGGGAAGTCCTGAGGCACGGCGACCTTGAGGACGCCGCGTTTGACCACATCCTCCAGGCCGTCGGCGTGGGCGGGTGCCTGGATCAGCATCAGGCTGGCAAACAGGGCAGCGAGGAGGGCGCTGTAACGCTGGGTCATGGCAAATCTCCGAATCGGCGAGGAGTGATTTCTGCGATTCGACAGAGCACGGGCCATGCCAATCTGTGGGAAAGAGCTCGGCAGGCCCCGGTTTCAAAGGGTTTGTTCGGTCTTACTGGTCTGAACAGTCAAGTAGGATTTCGCACTTCGATAGCGCATCGGCAGCAAGGGCCGAACCCCCATGGGGCACGACTTGCCGGACGCCGCGAATAGCTTTACAACTGACCGCACATTGGCCTGGCTCGTCTGGAAAACCATGAACTCGATCTCCCGCGCCGTACCTGAAGTGGCGCTGCAAGCCATCCGCAAACTGATCACCGAGCAAGGCTTCGGCCCGGGCGATGCCTTGCCCTCGCAACGGGACCTGGCGCTGCAATTGGGGGTCAGTCGGGCGTCGTTGCGCGAGGCATTGTCGTCGCTCAGTGCGCTGGGCGTCATCAGCATCCAGCCGGGCAAAGGTGTATTCGTGCAGTCGCCGGTGGATCTGCCGCGAGGCGAGGCGACACCCGGTTGGCCTTTCGCGGCGCAGGCGTCGCCATTGGATATTTTCCAGTTGCGCTACGCGCTGGAGGGGTTTGCCGCGGGGTTGGCCGCCGTGACGTTGAGTACCGATGAGCTCGATGCGCTGGAAGACAATGTCGCCGCCATGCGTGGCGAACTGAAGGCTGGCGACTTCGAAGCCGCGGCGCGCCTGGACTTCGAATTCCACCGGCGCATTCTGCTGGCCAGCGGCAATCAGGCGATGTTGAGTATCCTGACCGCCAGCGCCGACATCTTCCTGGAAAGCCAGAAGCTACCGTTCATCCGGGCCGAAAGGGCCATGGAAACGTGGCAGGAACACCGCAAAATCCTTCGCGCGCTGGCTCGCCGGGCCTCTGGCGCTGCGCAGAAGGCCATGCACGAACACGTACGCAACGCGGCGCTGCGCACCGGAATCGCCTTCGTCGCTCCCGCCACGGCGTGACCCGGGCTATACCCAAACTCATGGACCACCATAGCGAGACTCAATCAACTGCGGCTTCCTGAACACGGGAAGGGCAGCTATGATGGGCCACGTTTTTTTGCTTACAACCCTGGAGAATTCCATGAGCAGCGATCTTATCAAACACGTTAGCGACGCTAGCTTCGAGGCCGACGTACTCAAGGCTGAAGGCGCTGTACTGGTCGACTACTGGGCTGAGTGGTGCGGCCCTTGCAAAATGATCGCTCCTGTTCTGGACGAAATTGCCGAGACCTACAAAGGCAAGCTGACCGTTGCCAAACTGAACATCGACGAAAACCAGGAAACCCCGGCCAAGCATGGCGTGCGTGGTATCCCGACCCTGATGCTGTTCAAGAACGGCAACGTTGAAGCGACCAAGGTCGGCGCACTGTCGAAGTCGCAACTGGCGGCTTTCCTCGACGCCAACATCTAAGCGTCGTTGTAACCTGTCATCGAAAAGGCCCCGCAAATAGCGGGGCCTTTTCGTTATTGAGGGCTAGACGCTCCGAAACTCAGGTGATACATTCGGCCCCGCACTGGTTTCTCCATTGCCCCCTGCTAGCCGTCGCCGACGCTCTCCTTTTCGAATAAGTACGCGATCCTGTCGCCTTCTCCGCGGCGCGGCCTCATTAAGCCAAAAGCTTAATTTCCCCCCTCCATAAATGATTACGTCATTCCTATATGAATCTGACTGAACTCAAGCAAAAGCCGATTACCGAACTGCTCGAATTGGCCGAACAGATGGGCATAGAAAATATGGCCCGTTCGCGCAAGCAGGACGTGATTTTCTCCCTGCTCAAGAAGCACGCGAAAAGCGGCGAGGAAATCTCCGGTGATGGCGTGCTGGAGATTCTCCAGGACGGCTTCGGCTTCCTGCGCTCCGCTGACGCTTCCTATCTCGCCGGCCCGGACGATATCTACGTCTCGCCGAGCCAGATCCGCCGCTTCAACTTGCGCACCGGTGACACCATCGTTGGCAAGATCCGCCCTCCAAAGGAAGGCGAGCGTTATTTCGCGCTGCTCAAGGTCGACACGATCAACTTCGACCGTCCGGAAAACGCGAAAAACAAGATTCTCTTCGAGAACCTGACCCCGCTGTTCCCGACCGTGCGCATGAAGATGGAAGCCGGCAACGGTTCCACCGAAGACTTGACCGGTCGCGTGATCGACCTGTGCGCCCCGATCGGCAAAGGCCAGCGCGGTCTGATCGTTGCACCGCCGAAAGCGGGCAAGACGATCATGCTGCAGAACATCGCCGCGAACATCGCGCGTAACAACCCTGAAGTTCATCTGATCGTGCTGCTGATCGACGAGCGTCCGGAAGAAGTAACCGAAATGCAGCGCACCGTGCGCGGCGAAGTGGTTGCCTCGACGTTCGACGAGCCGCCAACCCGCCACGTGCAGGTTGCCGAAATGGTGATCGAGAAGGCCAAGCGCCTGGTCGAACACAAGAAGGACGTGGTGATCCTGCTCGACTCCATCACCCGTCTGGCCCGTGCCTACAACACCGTGATCCCGAGCTCCGGCAAGGTACTGACCGGTGGTGTCGATGCCCACGCCCTGGAAAAACCGAAGCGTTTCTTCGGCGCCGCGCGGAACATCGAAGAAGGCGGCTCGCTGACCATCATCGCCACCGCGCTGGTTGAAACCGGCTCGAAGATGGACGAAGTGATCTACGAGGAATTCAAAGGCACCGGCAACATGGAGCTGCCTCTGGATCGCCGCATCGCTGAAAAACGCGTCTTCCCGGCCATCAACATCAACCGTTCCGGCACCCGCCGTGAAGAGTTGCTGACTGCCGACGACGAGTTGCAGCGCATGTGGATCCTGCGCAAGCTGCTGCACCCGATGGACGAAGTCGCGGCCATCGAATTCCTGGTCGACAAGCTGAAAACGACCAAGACCAACGATGAGTTCTTCCTGTCGATGAAGCGCAAGTAAGTCGATAGTCCAGCCAGAAGCCGGGGAAACCCGGCTTTTTGCTATCTGAATTTTGATGATCTGGCAGTTCGTTGTTCTGAACCGAGGGGTTCGGCGCTAAACTGCCTGCCCCCGAACGCCACGGCCAACACGAGGCTCACGCATGCAGTATCGCGACTTGCGCGACTTTATCAGCGGGCTGGAAAAGCGCGGTGAACTCAAGCGCATCCAGGTTCCGGTGTCCCCAGTACTCGAAATGACCGAGGTCTGCGATCGCACCTTGCGCGCCAAGGGTCCGGCCCTGCTTTTCGAAAAACCCACCGGTTTTGATATCCCCGTGCTCGGCAACCTGTTCGGTACCCCCGAGCGCGTTGCATTGGGCATGGGCGCCGAAGCGGTCAGCGAGCTGCGCGAGATCGGCAAATTGCTGGCGTTCCTCAAGGAGCCCGAGCCGCCGAAAGGCCTTAAAGACGCCTGGTCCAAGCTGCCGATCTTCCGCAAGATCATCTCGATGGCGCCTAAAGTCGTCAAAGACGCGATCTGTCAGGAAGTGGTCATCGAAGGCGACGACGTCGATCTGGCGAAGTTGCCGGTGCAGACCTGCTGGCCGGGCGACGTCGCACCGCTGATCACCTGGGGTCTGACCGTCACCAAGGGTCCGAACAAAGACCGGCAGAACCTCGGTATCTACCGGCAGCAGGTGATTGGCCGCAACAAAGTCATCATGCGCTGGCTGAGCCATCGTGGCGGCGCGCTGGATTACCGCGAGTGGTGCGAGAAGCACCCCGGCCAGCCGTTCCCGGTCTCCGTGGCGCTGGGTGCCGATCCCGCGACCATTCTTGGCGCCGTCACGCCGGTGCCGGACAGCCTCTCCGAATACGCCTTCGCCGGTCTGCTGCGTGGTAACCGCACCGAACTGGTGAAGTGTCGCGGCAACGACCTGCAAGTGCCGGCCACCGCCGAAATCATCCTTGAAGGTGTGATCCATCCGGGCGAGATGGCCGATGAGGGGCCGTACGGCGACCACACCGGTTACTACAACGAAGTCGACAGCTTCCCGGTGTTCACGGTCGAGCGCATTACCCATCGCATCAAGCCGATTTATCACAGCACCTATACGGGGCGACCACCGGATGAGCCGGCGATTCTCGGCGTGGCGCTCAACGAAGTGTTCGTGCCTATCCTGCAGAAGCAGTTTCCGGAAATCACCGACTTCTACCTGCCGCCCGAAGGCTGTTCGTACCGCATGGCCGTCGTGACCATGAAGAAGTCGTATCCGGGGCATGCCAAGCGGGTAATGCTTGGTGTCTGGTCGTTTTTGCGACAGTTCATGTACACCAAGTTCGTTATCGTCACTGACGACGATATCAACGCGCGGGACTGGAACGATGTGATCTGGGCCATCACCACGCGTATGGACCCCAAGCGCGACACGGTGATGATCGAGAACACGCCGATCGACTACCTCGACTTCGCCTCGCCGGTCTCCGGCCTGGGTTCGAAGATGGGCCTCGATGCCACGCATAAGTGGCCAGGCGAAACCACGCGTGAATGGGGTCGGGTGATCGTCAAGGACGACGCCGTGACCCAGCGGATCGATGCCATCTGGAATCAGTTAGGAATAGATTGATGCGTGTAACCTTGCAGCCCTCCGGAGCAGTGCTGGATATCTTGCCCGGCGAGCGGATTCTCGATGGCGCACGGCGTCTGGGCTATGAATGCCCGCAAAGCTGTCGCAACGGCAATTGCCACGTGTGCGCGGCGCTGCTGGTCGAAGGCAGTGTCGAACAGGCCGGGCATGTGCGTGACCATGGCGAGTTCTACACTTGCATAGCAGAGCCGCTGGAAGACTGCATCGTGCTGTGGGATGGCGTGCTCGCGCTGGGAGAATTGCCGGTGCGCAGTCTGTCGTGTCAGGTCACCAGTTGCACCGAGGTCGGTGGTGATACCTGGCGGGTGCGGCTGCGGGCGCCAGCCGGCAAGCCGCCGCGCTACCACGCCGGGCAGTACCTGATGATCCACCGGGAAAACGGCGAAAAGTCGTCCTTTTCCCTGGCCTCGGCGCCTTCGGGCGGGCGTGATCTGGAAATCCACGTGCTGGCGCGCGAGGCCAGTGCACAAAGCTTGATCAAACAGCTGCAGCGCGACTCGCTGGTGCGAATCGACATGCCGTTCGGTGATGCACACCTGGCCGAGTTGCCGGACGGTCCATTGGTGTTGATCGCCGCGGGCACCGGCATGGGCCAGATTCATGGCCTGATCGAACATTGCCGCGCGACCGGCTTCAAGCACCCGGTTCATCTGTATTGGGGCGTGCGTCGTCCAGAAGACTTCTACGAAGTCGAACATTGGGATGAGTGGCTGAAGCTGCCTAATCTGTTCCTGCACAAAGTCGTCAGCGATCACTGCGGTTGGCAGGGGCGTTGCGGCATGTTGCATGAAGCGGTATGCGAAGACTTTCCCGACCTCAAGGCCTTGCACGTGTATGCCAGTGGTTCGCCGGCGATGGTCTACGGCACGCTGGATGCGCTGGTCGAGGCGGGGATGGATGCGCACCAGATGCGCGCCGACGTGTTTGCGTATGCGCCGCGCTCTTGATCCCAGATCCCGACGCCATCCCTGTAGGAGCGAGCTCTGCTCGCGATGGTCGTCACGATTGCGCGGGGCATCTGGCTGTCCGCGGTGTTCTTGAGTCCATCGCGAGCAGAGCTCGCTCCTACAGGGTTTATAACCCTCTATATAGCCCATCGGTATTTATAAAAACTTATAAATGTCGGTAGGTTATATCTGGTTCAAGTGATTAATTAAGAGTTGCGCCAATGCGCTTCAATTACTTGAATACATATGTGCCTTATAGCTACAGCGGTGCGTTCTATTTAGTAATTGTTTGTTCGCGGGGAGCTGAACGCTATTCGCCATGAGCGCCATTGAATCTTCGATTTTGAACCTGGCTTACCCGCCGCGGCTCGACCTGGGGCCGCAGCTCACCCATGAACAATTGCTCAGCTCGATGCAATCGACCATGGCGCGCCACAAGGGCGGGCCGGTGTGGCTATTCGCTTACGGATCGCTGATCTGGCGCCCGGAGTGCACAGCGGTCGAGCGAGTGCGCGGGCGTGTGCATGGCTACCATCGCGGTTTGTACCTGTGGTCCCACGAACATCGCGGCACCCCGGAAATGCCCGGGCTGGTGTTCGGCCTGGATCGCGGCGGCTCTTGCAGCGGATTCGCCTATCGCTTGCCGGAAGAACAACTGGACGCTTCGTTGTATGCACTGTGGAAGCGCGAGATGCCTTTTCCATCCTACCGCCCGCACTGGCTCAACTGCCGGCTTGAAGACGGCAATCAGGTTCAGGCCTTGGGATTTGTTCTGGAGCGGCATCTGCCCAGCTACGCAGGCAACTTGCCGGATCACGTGTTGAGTCACGTGTTCGAAAACGCTTGCGGGCGTTACGGCACCACTCGCGATTATGTCGAGCAGACCGCCCACGCCCTGCGAAGCCACGCCATGCCAGACCGAAATCTGGAGGCGCGGCTCAAGCGCTGCAAATCAAAGGTTGATCAGGCGATCGCTTCGCGGCTCTGACTGGCGACTTGCTTGTGCCACAGCGTTGGTGCAAGGAAAGCCATTGCCAGCAGGCAGGCACCGATCAACAGAACGAAACCGCCGTCCCAGCCGAAATGGTCCACGGTGTAGCCCATCGCTGCACTGGCTGCGACCGAACCACCCAGGTATCCGAACAGACCGGTGAAGCCGGCAGCCGTACCGGCGGCTTTCTTCGGTGCCAGTTCCAGCGCTTGCAGGCCGATCAGCATCACCGGGCCATAGATCAGGAAGCCGATGGAAACCAGCGCGATCATGTCGACCGTCGGGTTGCCGGCCGGGTTGAGCCAGTACACCAGCGTCGCCACGGTCACCAGTGCCATGAACACCATGCCGGTCAGGCCACGGTTGCCACGGAAGATCTTGTCCGACATCCAGCCGCACAGCAGCGTGCCCGGAATACCGGCCCACTCGTAGAAGAAGTACGCCCACGACGTCTTGTCCACGGTGAAGCCCTTGGCTTCCTTGAGGTAGGTCGGTGCCCAGTCCAGTACGCCATAGCGCAAAAGGTAGACAAAGACGTTGGCCAGGGCGATGTACCAGAGCATTTTGTTGCGCAGCACGTATTTGACGAAGATTTCCTTGGCGCTGAATTCTTCTTCGTGGCTGGCGTCGTAGCCTTCCGGGTAGTCATTCTTGTACTTCTCGATCGGCGGCAGGCCGACCGATTGCGGGGTGTCGCGCATGGTGATGAAGGCAAACACCGCCACCGCCATGGCCACCGCCGCCGGCACGTAGAACGCCGCGTGCCAGTCGTTGAACAGGCCCATGCCGATCAGGAACAGCGGGCCGATCAAGCCGCCGCCAACGTTGTGTGCCACGTTCCACAGCGACACCACGCCGCCGCGTTCCTTCTGCGACCACCAGTGCACCATGGTCCGCCCACTCGGCGGCCAGCCCATGCCTTGCGCCCAGCCATTGATGAACAGCAGGACGAACATGATGGTCACGCTGGACGTCGCCCAATGCGTAAAACCGAAAATGAACATTACTGCAGCCGAGACCATCAGGCCGAACGGCAGGAAGAAGCGCGGGTTGGAACGGTCGGAAACAATGCCCATCAGGAACTTGGACAAGCCGTAGGCAATGGCAATCGCCGACAACGCCACGCCCAGCTCACCGCGGGTGTAACCCTCTTCGATCAGGTAAGGCATGGCCAGGGAGAAGTTTTTGCGCAGCAGGTAATAACCGGCGTAACCGATGAAGATACCGGCGAAGATCTGCCAGCGCAGGCGTCGGTAGGTGCTGTCTATTTTTTCTTCAGGCAGTGGAGCCTGATGTGCGGCAGGACGAAAGAAAGCAAACATTCAAAAGCTCCAGTTTTCTTGTTTTGACTGCGGATGCGAATATTACAGTTTCGTTACCGAAAATAGCACTGGGTCTCATCGACCAAATAGCGGAAATGTTGGAAGTCGAGCGTTCCTTTATGAACATGTCGCTCAGACATAAATGAAAGACGGTGTAGGAAGGGTTACCTGGTGCCGCAATGAGACGCCTGATTCTTCCGGAGTAGGGCAGGTGTTTGGGAAATGTCCTGCATGGCTACCGGAAGCCATGACCTTCAGCCCAAAGCCTTCGATCTTTACCCTTTGTCCTGCTGCCAGGTCTGGCAATTCAGGTGCGAAGGGGAGGCGTTATGCGGTGGGTGGTTTGTGTGGTGCTGTTGTTGGTGTTGTCTGTTGAAAGCAGAGCGGGCGAGGTGTTTCTGATACCGGAGCACAACCCCAAGCCGATTTACCCGCCAGCGCTGCAACGGGCCGGGATCATCGGCAATGTCCGGGTCAGGTTCGTGGTCCATGCCGATGGTTCAGTCAGCAAAGTGAGCATTTTGCAAAGCGACCACCCTGATCTTGCCGAGGCGACCCGGGTTGCGGTAGGTCAGTGGCGGTTCAAGCCCTGGACGATCGAGGGGGACAAGCCAGCCGAGCAGGAAGTGATTGCGCCGATGATCTTCGGGTTCGACTCAGCGCTGCCACTTCACCTCAATGAATGGCTCAAGGCGTTGAAATGCCGCGAACTCAACGAAATCACCGTTAACACCCCGGAACACGCCTGGGCTGATACCCCTGCGTTCCACTACACCCGTGCCTATCTATCGAACGCCTTTTCTACGACAACGTTGCCTAATGAGCGGCGCCTGGCGCTGATAGCCAGGATGAACAGGAAAGTCCCGATCATTGTCAGGCAATGCCTGAACAGCCCGGTTTCCAGATATGTGAGGTTTTTGCCGGAGGAGATTCGCAAGTTGCTTTAGTGTTGTCCGGTCTGGACAGTGTCAGCGGCTGTCCAGACCGATTTTGGGGAGTCGTCAGCGAACCTGCACCACCACCTTACCGACCGCCTTGCGCTGGCCAAGATCATTGATGGCTTGTGCGGCATCACTCAGCGGATACACCTGCGACACCAGCGGCTTCAATTTGCCTTCGGCAAACCAGCCAAACAATTGCTGGAAGTTCGCCGCGTTGTCCTGTGGCTGACGCTGGGCAAACGAGCCCCAGAACACACCGAGTACGGCTGCGCCTTTAAGCAGGGCGAGGTTGACCGGGAGTTCGGGAATGCGACCGCTGGCGAAGCCGACCACCAGCAGGCGGCCGTTCCAGGCGATAGCGCGGATGGCCTGGTCGAACAGGTCGCCGCCCACCGGATCGTAGATCACGTCGGCGCCCTGGCCATCGGTCAGACGCTTGATTTCATCCTTGAGGCTGGTTTCGCTGTAGTTGATCAGTTCATCGGCACCGGCAGCCTTGGCCACGGCCAGTTTTTCGGCGCTGCTGGCGGCGGCGATCACCCGGGCGCCCATGGCCTTGCCGATTTCCACTGCTGCAAGGCCGACACCGCCCGAGGCGCCGAGTACCAGCAGGGTTTCACCGGGTTGCAGGTTGCCGCGCTGCTTGAGCGCGTGCATCGAGGTGCCGTAGGTCATGCTGAAGGCGGCGGCGGTATTGAAGTCCATGGACGGCGGGATCGGCAGCACGTTGTAGCCCGGCACTGCGACCTGTTCGGCAAAGCTGCCCCAGCCCGTCAGGGCCATGACCCGGTCGCCGACTTTCAGGTGGCTGACTTTTTCGCCCACTGCGCTGACCACGCCGGCCGCTTCGCCGCCCGGGGAAAACGGGAAGGGCGGTTTGAACTGGTACTTGCCCTCGATGATCAGCGTGTCCGGGAAATTCACCCCGGCGGCGTGCACGTCCAGCAGGATTTCGTTCTTCTTCGCGACAGGACTGGCGACGTCTTCCAGCACCAGCGATTCGGCAGGGCCGAAGGCTTTGCACAGCACGGCTTTCATCAGGGCTATTCCTTTGGGAGTGATGGCCGATAAGTGTAGGTGTGTGAGTCAACGGGTCAACGAGCATGCCCCGCCCTGATAGTCAGCCATAAGCTTGTGCTTGAACGACGGGTCGTTATGCTAGGCCGCAAACCGGATAAGGAGTGAATTGTGAAAGCGTGGATCATGTTGATGCTGGCCCTGTCCCTGCCTGTGGCAGCGGTGGCCGAAGAAGCCAAAGAAGGTGCGGCGCCGAAGGTCAATTACATCACCCTGAGCCCGCCGTTCGTGGGTAACTACGGATTGGACGGCACGCCAAAACTCAAGGTCTACAAGGCCGACGTGGCGTTGCGTGTGACGGGCGACGAGGCGACCAAGGCGGTCAAGGCCAACGAGCCGTTGATTCGTAATCAGCTGGTGGCGCTGTTTGCCCAGCAGACCACCGAGACGATGAACAACGTCGAGGCCAAGGAAAAGTTGCGTCAGGAAGCACTGAAGCAGACCCAGCAGGTCATGAATGATGAGACCGGGAAACCGGTGGTTGAGGATCTGTTGTTCAACAACCTCATCATCCAGTAAGTCGTTCGCTGTCCGGGCGGGGCTCTTCGCGAGCAGGCTCGCTCCCACATTTGAATCGATAACCCTGTGAGAGCGAG
>NZ_JBSVWS010000164.1:0-13001 GCF_054071155.1 Pseudomonas sp. SDO5532_S415
AGTCGACATGAATGTTGTCTGACGCACCGCTTTCGCGAGCCGGCTCGCTCCCACATTGGTATCTGGTTTTCGCCTTTTCAGTTAGCCTCTTTCACTGCGCTGAGAAACGCGCAGGTACGCTCCTGTTGAGGGTGTTCGAAGATTTGTGCAGGTGTGCCCTGTTCATGGATCTGTCCTTTGTAAAAGAAGCACACCCGATCGGCGAACTCCCGGGCGAACCCCATCTGGTGCGTCACCATCAACATGGTCAGGTTGTGTTCGGCACCGAGTCTGCGGATGACGTTGAGTACTTCGCCGCACAATTCCGGGTCAAGTGCCGAGGTCACTTCATCGAACAGCATGACTTTGGGGCGCATGGCCAATGCTCTTGCAATCGCCACCCGTTGTTGCTGCCCCCCGGATAACTGTGAAGGGTAGTGCCCCAGTTTGCTGCCCAGCCCCACCATCTCCAGCAGATCGGCCGCTCGTTCGCGCGCTTCGGCGGGCTTCATGCCCAGCACCTGCACCGGTGCTTCGATGACGTTTTGCAGCGCCGTCATGTGCGGGAACAGGTTGAAGCTTTGAAACACCATGCCGATCTTGCCGCGCACGCGACGGATGTGCCGGTCATTGGCCGGTACCAGCACGCCGTTGCGATTGGGCATGTGTGTCAGCAGGTCATCATCGATGCGGATCAAGCCGTCATCGATACCTTCGAGAGTCATCAACACCCGCAATAACGTGGATTTCCCCGAACCGCTGGGGCCGATGATCGCGACCTTTTCGCCTGGCGTGACATCCAGATTCAAATGGTCGAGTACCGTGAAATTGCCGTAGCTCTTGGTGACGTCCTGAAAGCTGACAATCGGCTTGACCGGGTTGGGTGTCTGCATGGCCGTGGCCGTGGCCTCCTGCGGATGCAGCGGTGTCAGGTTGCCGTGCCGGGAAAGGTCGTTGGATGTCGAGAGTGGAGAGGTCATTTGCGTAGCTCCAGGCGCAGTTCAAGGCGCCGTACCAGATAAGCCAAGGCGATGCTCAGGGCGAGGAAAAACAGACCGACCATGGTGATGGGCTCCAGGTAACGGAAGTTTTCGGAGCCGATGTTCTTGGCCTGTTGCATGATTTCCACCACGGTGATGGCCGACAGCACCGGCGTGTCCTTGAGCATCGCCACCAGATAGTTGCCCAGCGGCGGCAGGATGGGGCGCAGGGCCTGGGGCAGGATGATGTTGCGGTAGGCGTTGTACGGTGCGATGTTGAGTGCCGTAACGGCCTCCCATTGCGCCCGGGGTACGGCGTCGAGGCCTCCTCGATAAACCTCGGCGATGTAGCAGGCGTAATGCACACCGATGCCGATGATGCCCACCTGCATGGCGGTCATGCTCACACCGTAATTGGGCAGCACGTAATAGAGGAAATACACCTGGATCAGCAGCGGCGTGCTGCGAATGAACTCGATCACCCCGGCGGTTGGCCATGACAGCCACAACGTGCGGCTGCGTCGGCCAATGGCCAGGAACAGCCCGAGCACAATGGCGATCAGGAAGCCGATCAGGGTAATCCCCACGGTATTGAGCGATGCGCGCAGCAAATCGGGAAGGATCTGCCAGGCATAGGTCCAGTCGAACAGGGTCATGACAATCCTCCACGCATCCGACCGCGCGCCAGGCGCCGCTCAATGCCTCGCATCCCGATATTGATCGCCTGGGCAAGGACGAAATACATCACCAGCGCCAGACTGAAGATTTCCAGGGTCTGGAACGTCGCCTGATCCAGTTGCCGAGCCCGAAAGCTGAGATCGGACAAGGTGATCAGCGACACCAGCGAGGTGTTCTTCAACAATTCGATCAACAGGTTGGTGCCCGGTGGAATCGCCGCCAACAACGCCTGGGGCAGAATGATTCGGCGAAAGCGCTTGTAGCCACTGAAGTTCAATGCGGTCGCCGCCTCGTACTGCCCCTTTGCCACCGAGCTGATCGCGCCGCGCATCACTTCGGCGCCGTACGCGCCGATGTGCAGGCCGAGACCGACAATGGCCACGCTGTACGGACTCAGTTCCAGGTTGAACGGCGGCAACGGCAACACGAAAAACAGCCAGAACAACTGCACCAGCAGCGACGTGCCGCGGAACACCTCGATGTAGGCAATGGAAAACCAGCTCAGGGGACGCCATGGCGACATGCGCCCGAGCGCTGCGAGAATCGCCGCGACAATCGCCAGTATCGAGCCGAAGAACGTCACCTGGAGGGTTACCCAGGCGCCTTGTATCAATAACGGAAGTAATTCACCCATGGTTCACACCTGGCCATCCGGATTAAGCAGGGAAATAGGCATCGCACCGTGGCGCCATGCCTGTTTCGACTATTGAGCGCAGAGCTCGGCAGCCGTTTTGCTTGTCACGTTGGATTTGTCGAAGCCGAACGGTGCGACCGTTTTCAGGTGTTCTTCAGAGCCCAGCCACTTTTTCAGTTCGGCGTTCACCGCGTCACGCAGGTCCTTGTCTTCCGGGCGGAAGGCGAGGGCGCCGTAACCGGTGTGCGACGGGTCGTCCTTGAACTCGACAACCGCCTGGACCTTGTCGCCACCCTTGGCGGCCAGGCCTTTCATGGTCAGTTGAGTGCCCACCGCCGCATCGGCGCGGCCGGCGCGCACGGCTTGCAATTGAGCGGTGGTGTCCGGCACCTGGAGGATTTGTGCATCCTTCACACCGGAATCCCGTGCATATTTCAGGTTGACCGTGCCGGCCATGATCGCCAGCTTCACATCCGGGTTTTTGGCGATGTCTTCATAACTGTGCAGGTTCTTCGGGTTGCCCTTGGCGGTCAGCAATGCATCCGGTAACTGGTACTGCGGATCCGTGAACAACACCTGTTTGCAGCGTTCCGGGGTGATGTACATGCCTGCGGCAATCACGTCGAAACGACCGGCACGCAGACCCGGGATCAACGAGCCCCATTCGGTCAGAACGCCGTCGACTTCCTTGATACCCATTTTGGCGAAGATAGCTTTTGCGATTTCCGGCGATTCACCGGTCACGCGACCATCGGTTTCGGTAAAAGCGAACGGGGTTTCGTTGGCATAGCCGATACGGATGCTGCTTTTCTGTTTGATGGTTTCCAGCGTAGTGGCGGCGTGGGCACTGGCGGCCAGGCCCAGCATCGCGCAAGCCACGAACAGGCGGCGTAAAACATGGGGAGTGCCGGGAAAGGAATTGCTCATCGATAAAATCTCCTGTTTCTTGTGGACCCGTCGTTGGACGGCTCTGTGGTAGGAGGCAGTGTGACAAGAGCAAAGCGTACGAGAGCCGTTTCCTGTTGAGCCGAAGCTTGGGGGCACAGTTCCGGTACAGATCGATTGGTTGTTGTTGGAGGCTGGACAAGTAGCCTGTGCATCGACCTTGGACCGAGCATACAAAAGCCCTGTGCAACATTGCATTGCACTAGGACAATTGCTTTGCACGGATTCTCGCGGGATGCTGTCGGCACTGGCATGCACGCGGGTTTAGCGCCGATGGACAAGTGGAAAGCAGCACTGGAAATCGCCCGTAGCGGCGAGTCCAAATACAAGATTCTGGTACAGGCGATTGCCGACGATATCGAGCAGGGTGTCCTGGCCAACGATCAGCGTCTGCCACCGCAACGCAATGTTGCCGACGCCATGGGCATCAGCGTGCAGACGGTGACCAATGCCTATAAGGAGCTGGAGCGTCAGGGCCTGGTGCGTTGCGAAGTGGGGCGTGGCAGCTTCGTGTCGCGACGCATGAGCGATCGCGTCGCTACCTACATTCTCGACAGCCCCGAGCGGGCACTGGTGGATTTCTCCATCACCCGGATCATGCACACCCGCGAGCATGACCAGTTTTGGCGCGAGACCTGCCGCGAGTTGAGTACCGAAGAGGATCAACCGTGGATTCACGCCTTTCGCCCGATCGCCGGTTTCGAATCACACCGTGAGGCGGCGATGCACTGGATCGGGCGCCAGGGCCTGAAGGTCGAGCGTGATGACATCCTGATCACCAATGGCGCGGCCCATGGCATTTTCCTTGCGCTGGCTTCGCTGGCCGGCCCCGACGATGTGGTGCTGTGTGAAGGGGTCACCGATCACGGTGTCATTGGTAATTCCCAGGTACTGGGCTTCACGCTCAAAGGCCTGGAGATGGATCGTCATGGTATTGATCCGGAACATTTCGAAGACATGTGCAGCAATGAACGCATCACTGCACTGGTCTGTACGCCGAACCTGAACAATCCGACCACCAGCCTGATGCCGGACAGCCGCCGGCGCGAAATTGCCGACATTGCCCGGCGTTTCGGTGTGCATATCATCGAGGACGACGTATACGGCCCGCTGCTGGATGAGCGTCGTGCCCCGCCGATCAGTCACTACCTGCCGGAGCTGTCGTTCTATTGCACCAGCATGACCAAATCGGTGCTGACCGGCCTGCGCATCGGTTATCTGGTGATGCCCAAGCGGCTGGCCTTGCGCACTGAAAGCATATTGCGGGTCAACAGCTGGATGGCCACGCCGATGGTGTCGGAAATTGCAGCTCGCTGGATACGCGATGGTCGCGCCGACACGCTGGTGGGCTTGCAACGCAAGCTATTGGGTGGACGCCAGGCGATGGTCAGCGAATACCTGGGCGAATACCTGCTTGGCCAGCATCCTCATGCATTGAATGCCTGGATCGGGATACCGCCGCATTGGGAGCTCGACAGCCTGGTGCGGGCGCTGCGCCACAAACATATTGCAGTCACTTCACCCGACCCGTTTACGGTACGCGGTACACCTCGGCCCCGGGCGGTCCGTGTGTGTGTCGGCGCTGAATGCAGCGATCAGGAGATGCGTGAAGCGTTAATGGGCATGCGCGAGATCTTCGGCCAGTACCCGCAAATCCATGATTTCTGACCAGGGAAAGCGCCCCCAAAAGTTTGTCGACTAAATTGCCCTAGTACATTCATCGCGACAATCGAGCTCTCTTAGACTGCGCCCAACACTTCAGTGGGATGCGGTCATGTCAGCGCTGCAACTAAACGATATCTATCTGGCCCGCCAACGCATTGAGTCGCTGGTGCGGCGCACTCCCATGGAATATTCGCCCAGTCTGTCCCAGCGAGTGGGAGTGGCGGTTTATCTCAAGCTCGAATCCCAACAAATCACCGGCAGTTTCAAATTGCGCGGCGCGAGCAATGCGGTGGCGCAACTCGGTGTCGAAGAGAAGGCGCGTGGCGTGGTGGCGGCGTCGACCGGCAACCACGGCCGTGCCTTGGCGTACGCCGCATCACGGCAAGGCGTGAAAGCGACCATATGCCTGTCGCACCGGGTGCCGGCCAACAAGGTCCAGGCCATTCGCGATCTCGGTGCCCAAGTGTGCATCGTCGGTCAATCCCAGGATGACGCCCAGCGCGAAGCCGAGCGGATTGCCCGTGAGCAAGGCGCAACGCTGCTACCGCCGTTCGATCACCCGGCAATCATCGCCGGTCAGGGCACCCTCGGCCTGGAAATCCTTGAACAGCAACCGGACGTCGCCCAAGTACTGGTGCCGTTGTCCGGTGGCGGTCTGTTTGCTGGCGTAGCGTTGGCGATCAAACGGGCCAACCCGCAGATTGTCACCCACGGCATCAGCATGCAGCGTGGCGCGGCAATGCACGCCAGCCTGGCGGCTGGGCACCCGCTGGAAGTCGAAGAATTGCCGACCCTGGCCGATTCCCTCGGTGGCGGGATTGGCCTGGATAACCATTACACCTTCCACATGACCCGTGACCTTTGCGATCAATTGCACCTGCTCAGCGAAACCTCAATCGCCGACGCCCTGCGCCACGCCTACCGCGAAGAGCGGTTGGTGCTGGAGGGCGCGGCGGCGGTCGGGATTGCCGCGTTGCTCGATGGCCTGATCGAGCCGCGCGGACCGATTGTGGTGGTGGTCAGCGGGCGCAACGTCGATATCGATCAGCACTTGCGCGTCCTCGCCGGCGCGGATGCGTGAAACCAACAATAACGACTGAACGGAGTGCCGCGTTGATGAGTGAAGTCACCCTATTGAGCGAAACGGATCTGCGCGCTTGCGTGACGCTGGATCTGCCGAGTATCGAAGCCATCGAACAGGCCTTTGTGCTGCTGAACACGGCTGCGGTGGCGATGCCGCCGATCCTGCGTCTGGACATCCCCGAGCACAACGGCGAAGTGGACGTGAAAACCGCATATCTACCAGGTCTGGAGCGTTTTGCGATCAAGGTCAGCCCGGGTTTTTTCGACAATCCGAAACTCGGGCTGCCGAGCCTCAACGGCATGATGATGCTGCTCTCGGCACGCACCGGACTGCTGGATGCCTTGCTGCTGGACAATGGCTACCTGACTGCCGTTCGCACCGCGGCGGCGGGAGCGGTGGCGGCGCGTGCGCTATCGCGGGTCGACAGCCGCAGCGTGGCGCTGATCGGTGCCGGGGAACAAGCGGCATTGCAACTTCAGGCGTTGCGACTGGTGCGACCGATTACCCAAGTTCGTGTCTGGGCGCGTGACGGTGCCAAGGCTGAAGCGTTCTGTATCGAACTGGCCCGCGACACCGGTCTGGCGGTGATGCCTTGCGCGAGCATCGACGAGGCCATGGCCGATGTGGACATCGCGATCACATGCACTCCAAGTCGCGAGCCGCTCATAGATGTACGTCACTTGCATCCCGGTTTGCACATTACCGCCATGGGGTCGGACGCAGAACACAAGAATGAAATCTCCCCCCAGGTCCTGGCGCAAGTCGATCGCTACGTGGCCGATCGACTGAGCCAGACCCGCATTCTCGGTGAACTGCACCATGCCCTCGTGGCAGGAGCCATCACCGACGAATCGAACTTCGCAGAGCTGGGTCAGGTACTGGCGGGCCGGCGTCCCGGTCGCAGCGACCCTGCGCAAGTCACCCTGTGCGACCTCACCGGCACCGGCGCCCAGGATACGGCCATGGCCAACCTGGCGTTCGAGCGCGCGCGTTCGGCGGGCAAGGGATTGCAGTTCGCGAGTTAAACAGTTTTTTCATCCGTGCGTCATTTATCACGCTTGATCTCTAAGAGGGCAGATGCATGTCTCAGATAGTCGTCAATCTTCCGTTCGAACGGGAGGAATACGCTCAGCGTCTGGCAAAGGTGCGAGTGGCCATGCAGGCGCAGGGCATCGAGTTGTTGCTGGTCACCGACCCCTCGAATATGGCGTGGCTGACCGGCTATGACGGTTGGTCGTTCTACGTCCACCAATGCGTGCTGCTTGCCCTTGACGGCGAGCCGGTGTGGTTCGGTCGCGGGCAGGATGCCAACGGCGCCAAACGCACGGTATTCATGCAGCAGGAAAATATCGTCGGTTACCCGGACATCTACGTGCAGTCCCGGGAACGTCACCCGATGGACTACCTGTCGCGGGAGGTCATCACGGCCCGCGGCTGGGGTGCACTGACCCTCGGCGTGGAAATGGACAACTATTACTTCAGCGCCGCAGCCTACCTGTCACTGCAGAAAAACCTGCCCAAGGCCAAACTGATCGACGCGGTCGGGCTGGTGAACTGGCAGCGGGCGGTCAAGTCCCCTCAAGAAATCGCCTACATGCGCATCGCCGCGCGCATCGTCGAAAACATGCATGGGCGAATCCTCGAACGGATCGAACCGGGCATGCGCAAAAATGAGCTGGTGGCGGAAATCTACAGCAGTGGCATTCTCGGTGCTGACGGTCATGGCGGCGATTACCCGGCCATTGTGCCGTTACTGCCAACGGGGGCCGATGCCAGCGCACCGCACTTGACCTGGGACGATTCGCCGTTCCAGAAGGGCGCCGGCACCTTCTTTGAAATCGCTGGGTGCTACAAGCGTTATCACTGCCCGCTCTCGCGCACGGTGTACCTGGGCAAACCGCCGCAGCATTTTCTCGACGGCGAAAAAGCTGTGGTCGAAGGCATCGCCGCCGGGCTCGACGCAGCCAGACCGGGCAATACCACCGGTGACATCGCCGTGGCGTTTTTCAAGGTGCTGGAGAAATTCGGTATCCACAAGGACAGCCGTTGCGGCTATCCGATCGGGATCAGTTATCCACCGGATTGGGGCGAGCGCACCATGAGCCTGCGTCCCGGCGACACCAGCGTGTTGCAGCCTGGCATGACCTTCCACTTCATGCCGGGCCTGTGGATGGATGATTGGGGGCTGGAGATCACCGAAAGCATTCTGATCACCGAAACCGGCGTCGAAACCCTGTGCAACGTGCCACGCCAACTGTTCGTGAAGGATTGAGCCATGAACGAATTGCCTGACAACCCGATCAGCGCCACGGTGGATTTCACCCGTGAAGGCGTGCAGCACGGGTTTCTCAAATTGCCGTACTCCCGGGACGATTCGGCCTGGGGGGCGGTGATGATTCCGGTCACGGTGGTTCAGCGCGGTCAAGGACCGACCGCGCTCCTGACCGGCGGTAACCATGGTGACGAGTACGAAGGGCCGGTGGCGTTGAGCAAACTGGCCCATGGCCTGACGGCCGCGCAGGTCACTGGTCGGGTGATTATCGTGCCGTTCATGAACACTCCGGCGTTCCATGCGGGGCGCCGCACCTCACCGATCGACAAGGGCAACCTCAATCGCAGCTTTCCCGGCAAACCGGACGGCACGGTGACCGAGAAGATCGCCGATTACTTCACCCGAACGTTGTTGCCGCTGGCGGATATCGTGCTGGACATCCATTCCGGTGGCCGCACCCTGGACTTCCTGCCTTTCGCCGCCTGCCACGTGCTGCCGGATAAAAACCAGCAAGCGCAATGCGAGGCCGGCATGCGCGCGTTCAATGCGCCGTACAGCATGCGCATGCTGGAGCTGGATGCCGGAGCGATGTACGACACCGCCGCCGAGCGCCAGGGCAAGGTGTTCGTCACCACTGAATTGGGCGGTGGCGGGTCGTCGAGTGCGCACAGCGTGGCGATTGCCGAGCGCGGAGTGCGCAATTTGCTGGTGCATGCCGGGATTCTTGAGGGCGAGGTGCAGACATCAGAATCAATCATGCTCGACATGCCCGATGGCGATTGCTTCATCGCCAGTGAGCACGATGGTTTGCTGGAAATGTGCCGTGATCTGGGTGACACCGTGAGCAAGGGCGAAGTCATCGCCCGCGTTTACGACTCCACCCGCAGCGGCGTGGCTCCGGTGGAATATCGCGCGGCGCGCGGTGGCTTGTTGGCGGCACGGCATTTTCCCGGTTTGGTGCAGTGTGGCGATACCCTTGCAGTCATCGCCGATGTCCTGACCTGAGTGTTTGATCACAACCCTTGTGGGAGCGAGCCTGCTCGCGATTGCGGACTGACATACACCCGTAATGTCGACTGATGCGCCGCCTTCGCGAGCAAGCTCGCTCCCACAGGTCTCTCCCACATGGTTTCTGATCACTGGAGATCCCTGGCCCATGCATAAACTTGATCGCTATGACCTGAAAATCCTGCGGATCCTCTCCGAAGACGGGCGTATCACCAAGTCGAGCCTGGCCGAGGCCATCAACCTGTCGGTAACGCCGGCGTGGGAACGGGTACGCAAACTCGAAACCCTGGGCTTGATCAAGGGCTACAGGGCGCAGATCGACTGGAGCACCGTGTTCAAGAGTCAGCAGGTGCTGGTGGAAATCACCCTGGCCCGGCATACCGCACAGGATATGCGGCGTTTCGAACAACGCATGAACGAGGCCGTCGAAGTAGCGTTCTGTTATGCCACCGGTGGTGGTGTCGATTACATGGCAATGATCCAGTCACCGGATATCGACCATTACCAGCGCTTTATCGACCAGTTATTGCTCGACGACCTGGGCATCGAACGCTACTTCACCTACATCGTCACCAAAACCATCAAGACCGCCGGTGCCTTGCCGGCCGAACTGGCGCAAGAGTCCTGACACCTACCGCAAAAATACGTTGATTGCCCCTGTTCAATCAGAAAGAACCACCCATTGAACCCCGGCAAAACCTCAAATCCCCCGGGCCTTGCTGCCCTAGCATGGATTCACGCAAACGGATTGGAGTGAACGCCATGACTTACAAACATCCACTGCTGTTCAAGGCCCTTTGTTACGTCGATGGCCATTGGGTTCACAGCGACAGTGGACACAGCGTCGCCGTACATAACCCGGCCGACCGCAAGTTGATCGGCCATGTACCGATGCTCGACCAGCCGCAAATCGTCGCTGCCGTCGACGCCGCGCACCGCGCGTTTGCCGATTGGCGCGAACAAAGCCTGGATGCCCGCGCAGAGATTCTGCGGCGCTGGGCGGAATTGATTCTCGAGCACCAGGAAGACCTGGCACGGATTCTCAGCCTGGAACAAGGCAAGCCGCTGACCGAATCCCGGGGCGAAATTGCTTACGCGGCGAGTTTCATTCCCTGGTTCGCCGAAGAGGCACGCCGCCTGTACGGGCAGAACATTCCCAGCCATATTCCGGGCGCGCACCTGGGCACGCTCAAGGAACCGGTTGGCGTCTGCGCGCTGTTGACACCATGGAATTTTCCGTCGGCGATGATCACCCGCAAGGCGGCCGCGGCATTGGCCGCTGGTTGCACGGTTGTCATCAAACCGGCGCACGAAACGCCTTACTCGGCGTTCGCCCTGGCGCAACTGGCGGAGGAGGCGGGCTTTCCAGCCGGTGTATTCAACGTGGTGTTGGGCAATCCGCAAATGGCCATGCAAACCCTGGCACAGGACAGCCGCGTACGTTCGGTCAGTTTCACCGGTTCGACCCGCGTCGGTAAGCTGGTCCTGCAAGCGGCGGCCCAGGATGTGAAAAAGGTTTCGCTTGAACTCGGCGGTAACGCGCCGTTTATCGTTTGCGCCGACGCCGATCTTTCGCTGGCGGTGAAAGTTGCAGTGCAGGCCAAGTTCCAGACCTCCGGCCAGGATTGCTGTGCGGCCAATCGGATCATGGTCGAACGCTCGATCTATCCGCAGTTTCTCAAGCGCTTTGCTGCGGCAGTGCGTGAGTTGCGCGTCGGACCGGCGCTGGTGAACGAGCAGGAACAAAACGTCGACATCGGGCCGCTGATGCACCAGGCGGCATTCGATGTCACTGCCGAGCGTGTGGCCGATGCCCTGCAACAAGGCGCCCAACGATTGGTCGGCGGCGAGGCTCATGCCTTGGGCGGCTTGTTCTATCAACCGACAGTGCTGGCCGATGTCACACCTCAAATGCGCATCTACCGCGAAGAAAACTTCGCGCCGATTGCCGGGGTGATGCCATTCGACACCCTTGATCAAGCCGTCGAGATGGCCAATGACACCGAATACGGCTTGGCCGCCTACATTTGTTCCAATCGCCTGGACCTGATTTATCCACTGATTCGTCGTCTCGATCACGCGATGGTCGCGGTCAACGGCGTGAAGTTCACCGGCCATCCGATCCCGTTCGGTGGCATGAAAGCCTCGGGGCTGGGTCGCGAGGGCGGCTCCGAAGGCTTCGAAGCCTTTGTCGAAACCAAATACTTTTGCCTGCACCATCAAGGCCAGTTCTAAGGCCAGTTCTCAGGAGACATGCCATGAACCAAGAATTCGATACGCTGTTCGAACAAGACCGCGCGCATTTCATGCACCCTTCGACCCACGCCCACGATCACGCCAGCGGGGCGCTCAAGGGACGCATCATCAAGGGTGCCTCGGGTATCCGCATTCGCGATCATGAGGGGCGCGAGTTGATCGACGCTTTCGCCGGGCTGTATTGCGTCAACATCGGCTACGGGCGTACCGAAGTCGCCGACGCGATCTACAAGCAGGCCAAGGAGCTGGCTTACTACCACACCTATATGGGCCACTCGAGCGAAGCCATCATCGAACTGTCGAGTCGCATCATGGACTGGGCTCCTGATGGCATGAAAAAGGTCTATTACGGCCTGTCCGGTTCCGATGCCAACGAAACCCAGATCAAACTGGTGCGTTACTACAACAACGTGCTGGGGCGGCCGCAAAAGAAGAAAATCATCTCCCGCGACCGCGGTTATCACGGCTCGGGCATCATGACCGGCAGCCTGACCGGTCTGCCGAGCTTTCACCAGCATTTCGACCTGCCGGCCGAAGGCATCAAGCACACCGTGTGCCCACACTGGTATCGGAAGGCGCCGACCGGCATGGATGAAACGGCGTTCGTGCGCTACTGCGCCGACGAACTGGAAAAAATGATCGTTGCCGAAGGCCCGGACACTGTTGCCGCGTTCATTGGCGAGCCGTTGATGGGCACCGGCGGCATCATCGTACCTCCGGCCGGTTATTGGGCGGCGATCCAGGCAGTCCTGAACAAATACGACGTGCTTCTGATCGCCGATGAAGTGGTCTGCGCCTTCGGTCGGCTGGGTTCGAAGATGGGCAGTCAGCGCTACGGCATGCGTCCGGACCTGATCACCACAGCCAAAGGCCTGACCAGTGCCTATGCACCGTTGTCGGCGGTGATCGTCGGCGAAAAAGTCTGGGACGTGATCGAAAAAGCCTCCCAATCCCAAGGGGCGATGGGCCACGGCTGGACTTATTCGGGTCATCCGATCTGCGCGGCGGCTGCGTTGGCCAACCTCGATATCCTTGAGCGGGAAAACCTGACCGAGAATGCCGAGAAGGTCGGCAGCTATCTCAATCGTCGACTGCGCGAAACCCTCGAAGGGCATCCGTTGGTGGGCGAAGTGCGCGGTGACGGCATGCTGGCAGCGGTCGAGTTCATGGCTGATCGCGAGCAACGCACCCCGTTCGATGCGGCATTGAAGGTTGGGCCGAAAGTTTCGGCAGCGTGCCTTGAGCGCGGCATGATTGCCCGGGCGATGCCCCATGGCGACATACTCGGTTTCGCTCCGCCGCTGATCCTCACCGAAGCGGAGGCGGATCTGATTGTCGATATCACCAAGGGGGCGATTGATCAGGTAGCGAGTGAAGTGTTGAGTTAATACCTGAGCCAAACTGACAGGTCCGCCAGATCCTTTATCGATCGGGCGGGCTTTTTGTGTCGTTTGTTCGGGCCTCTTCGCGAGCAGGCTCGCTCCCACAGTTGAAATGCAG
>NZ_JBSVWS010000165.1:0-12969 GCF_054071155.1 Pseudomonas sp. SDO5532_S415
CCTACAGGTCCCTCTGATCGGCCGTCATCAGGCGGTACTCAGGCTCTTCTTCGTCCAGTATCCCCATCAATGCATTGAAATGCTTGTCGGCAAAGCCCGGATAGTCGAGCCATTGCCGGCAGGTCTTGCGCGCGATTTCGTCGCTGGCGATGCGCAGTTCGCGGCCGGTCGACAACGCCGTGATGTAGCTTTCGCAGGCCCGCTCGAAGTAATACAGATCGTCGAACGCCTGGGCGACACTTGGCGCCGCGACCAGTACGCCGTGATGGCCCATCAACAGAATCGGTTTGTCCCCCAGCAGACGGCTGACCCGCTCGGCCTCGTCCCCCAGGCCCATACCGTCGAAGCCATCGTCGATGACCACACGCTCGAAAAAGCGCATGCCGTTCTGCTCGATCGGCGGCAGGCGTGAATCCTTGAGACACGCCAACGCCGTCGCGTATTTGGAATGGGTATGCAGGATGCAGCGGGCGTGGGGCTGATTGCGGTGCAAGGCACTGTGCAAGGCCCAGGCAGTGATGTCCGGCGCGTCGGGTCGATCAAGGCTGGCCGGTTCATCGGCATTGACCAGCAGCAAGTCGCCGGCCTTGATCCGCGAGAAATGCTTGCCGTACGGGTTGATCAAGAACTCACGACCGTCCCCCGACACCGCCACGCTGAAGTGATTGGCGATGGACTCGTGCAGGTTCAGCCGCGCGGCCCAGCGGAACGCGCAGGCCAGGCGGATTCTCAGTTGCTCGACAGGTTGATTCATTGCGGACTCCACGGAGGTTGATCGATTGCCTGGCAGTGTAGGGATACGCCTTGCGCGCACTTGACGGGAAACGACATTGGCTGCCGTTATTTCGCAGTGCCGCGACCGTGAGAAAACGGCGTGGATATGCCGCGTTTGATCAAGAGCAGCTCCGCGGGCAGCGCCATAGTGACGACCACGACCCACTTGGCTGGAGACGCACATGCTGCAGATTCGTTTGTTCATCGCGGGCAGTTGGCAGGCACCACAGGCGCAGCGCTATCGCGATGTGATCAACCCCGCCACC
Organism: Pseudomonas sp. SDO5532_S415; assembly: GCF_054071155.1. Lineage (NCBI taxonomy): Bacteria > Pseudomonadati > Pseudomonadota > Gammaproteobacteria > Pseudomonadales > Pseudomonadaceae > Pseudomonas > Pseudomonas sp. SDO5532_S415. The sequence continues at coordinate 1,041 of NZ_JBSVWS010000165.1, forward strand.
GAAGAAGTCCTGGCACAGGTGGCCGTCGCCGACGCAGCGGACGCGCAACGGGCGATCAGCGCCGCGCGCCAGGCGTTCGATGACGGTCCCTGGCCGACGATGCCGGTCACCGAGCGTGCGCAGCTGATGCAGAACATAGCCGCGCTGATCGAACAGGACAGCGAGCACCTGGCCCGCCTGGAAACCCTCAATGCCGGCAAGACGCTGGTCGAAAGCCTGGCTGACATCGGCAACGTGGTGGCGACATTCCGCTACTACGCGGCGCTGCTGGAAAGCGAAAGCGCCAGCGTCAACAGCCATGCGCCGGCCCATGTCATCAGCTTCAACCAGCGCGAGCCGGTGGGCGTGTGTGCCTTGATCGCCCCGTGGAACTACCCGCTGCTGCAAGCGGTGTGGAAGATCGCTCCGGCCCTGGCCGCCGGCAATACCGTCGTGTTCAAACCCAGCAGCCTGACGCCGATGACGGCTCATCGCTTGACCGCACTGCTGGCGCAGGCCGGGTTACCTGAGGGTGTGTTCAATCTGCTGTGCGGCCCGGGCGATGTCGGCGAGTTGCTCGCCGCCAGCCATGACGTCGACCTGGTGTCGCTGACCGGCGGCGCCGGGGCCGGCGGCAAAGTGATGCGCGCCGCCAGCGGCAACTTCAAGCGCGTGGCGCTGGAACTGGGCGGCAAGAATCCGAACATCGTGTTTGCCGATGCCGATTTCGACGTGGCGCTGGATCAGGCCTTGAACGCGGTGTTTTTCAATGCCGGGCAAATCTGTTCTGCGGGCTCGCGACTGTTGGTCGAAGACAGCATTCATGACCGGTTTATCGACGCACTACGCCAACGCATCCTGAACATTCGCCTGGGCAACGGCCTCGATCAATCAACGCAAATGGGTCCGCTGATTTCTGCCGGCCAGCGCGATCTGATCCTTACGATGATTGCCGCTGCCGTCGAACAAGGCGCGACCTTGCTGGCCGGCGGGACCATTGCCGAGCAGTTCGAGCGCGGCTTCTGGTTGCGCCCGACCTTGCTGGGCAACGTCACCGCCGAGATGCGCATCGCCCAAGAGGAAGTCTTCGGCCCGGTGATTACTGTCGAACGCTTCAACGACGAAGCCCAGGCCCTGCAACTGGCCAACGATACGCCTTACGGCCTGGCGGCCGGCGTCTGGACCCAAGACATCGGCAAGGCTTACCGCATGGCCAGGCGGCTGCGGGTCGGCACCCTGTGGATCAACGACTACAACGCCGCCTTCGCGCAAGCGCCATGGGGCGGCTACAAATCCAGCGGCATTGGCCGCGAACTGTCCCGGGCCGGGCTCGATGAGTTCACCGAACTCAAGCACATCTACCTCAATACCGAACCGGCGGCGTTGAACTGGTTTGGTGTCGATCAACCGTCCAATTAACTGATGGCAAAGCGAGCAAATAACCTGTGGCGAGGGAGTTCACTCCCGTTCGGCTGCGAAGCAGTCGTAAATCCAGCCAACCTGGTCTGACTGAAAGAGCGCAGGGGCCGCTTCGCAGCCCAACGCGAGCAAGCTCGCTCGCCACAAGTAAATGCCTTAATCGCATTACCCATAACAACAAGACCGTGACACCCAAAAACCGCTGCCGACGTTTACCTTGAGGAGTCGATCCATGAAAGCCTTGCTCTTGCTTGCATCCCTCAGTATCCCGTTGCTCACCCAAGCCGCCGAACCGGAGTCCTGTGCCACGGTGCGTTTCTCCGACGTCGGCTGGACCGACATCACCGTCACCACCGCCGTCGCCAGCGAGGTGCTGGAATCCCTCGGCTACAAGACCAAAACCACCTTGCTGTCGATCCCGGTGACCTACCGCGCCTTGTCCTCCGGCAAGGAGCTGGATGTGTTCCTCGGCAACTGGATGCCCACCACCGAAAACGACATCAAGCCCTACCGCGACGCCGGCACCGTGGAAACCGTGCGCGCCAACCTGCATGGTGCCAAATACACCCTGGCGGTGCCCGATTACGTGTACGACGCCGGGCTGCACGACTTCGCCGACATCGCCCGATTCAAGGACAAACTCAATGGCCAGCTCTACGGGATCGAACCGGGCAACGACGGCAACCGGCTGATCCAGACCATGATCGACAAGAACGCCTTCGGCCTGAAGGACTTCAAAATCGTCGAGTCAAGCGAAGCGGCGATGCTCTCGCAAGTCAAACGCGCCACGCGCAAAAACGAATGGATGGTGTTCCTCGGCTGGGAGCCGCACCCGATGAACACCCGCAACAAGATGAAGTACCTCAGTGGCGGTGACGAGTACTTCGGCCCGAACTTCGGCCAGGCCACGGTCTACACCAACGTGCGCAAGGACTACCTCAAGGAATGCAGCAACGTTGGCAAACTCCTGCAGAACATGGAGTTCAGCCTGGCCATGGAGAACCAGTTGATGGACGCGGTGTTGAACCAGAACCAGAAGCCACGGGCGGCGGCAAAGGCGTGGTTGAAGGCCAATCCGGCGGTGCTGGAGGCTTGGCTTTCGGGGGTTAGCAGTCGGGATGGCAAGGATGGGTTGGCGATGGCCAGTGCGCGGTTGGCGAGCCAGTAGTCGGCAACAACCATCAATTGTGGGAGCGAGCCTGCTCGCGAAAGCGGTGTGTCAGACCGCAAAGAGGTTGAATGTCAGACGCTTTCGCGAGCAGGATCGCTCCCACAGTGGATCTTCAGCGATCACCACATCTCATTTCTCTTCGATTGCACCTGACGACCGGCAGCAAAAATAAATTGCGACTAAATATGACATGCGTCATATTACGCGCGTAATTAAATGCCGTTTCCTACAGGTAATCCTTCATGACCAGCATGCCTAACGTTGAAACCGACCTTGCCGTGCCGGTGACCACCCCCAAGCCTCCCCTGCTCAAACGCCTGCTTCTGCCGACACTGGGTATTGCTGCACTGGTGCTGGCCGGTGTCTACGCCACGCACTGGTGGACCACCGGCCGTTTCATCGAGGAAACCGACGACGCCTACATCGGCGGCGACGTAACGGTCATTGGCTCGAAGGTCGCCGGCTACATCGACGAAGTGCTGGTCACCGACAACCAGAAGGTCAAGGCCGGCGATGTGCTGATCCGCCTCGACGCCCGGGATTACCGTGCCAACCTGGCCAAGGCAGAAGGCGCGGTGGCGGCTGAAGAAGCCCTGCTGGCCAACCTCGACGCCACCGAACAGCTGCAACAAGCCGTTATCGGCCAGGCCCGCGCCGGCATCGATGCCGCCGGTGCCGAAACCGCCCGTTCGCGGGATGACGATGCTCGCTACAAAAAGCTGGTCAGCACCAACGCCGTTTCTGTGGAAAGCGCTCAACGGGCCAACGCTACATTCAAGACCGCACAGGCTCAAAGCAGCCGCGCCCAGGCTGAACTGCTGGCGGCGCAACGCCAGCTGAATGTCATCGCCACCCAGAAACAACAAGCCCGCGCGGCTTTGATTCAAGCCAGGGCCGAGCGAGACCTGGCGCAATTGAACGTCGGCTACACCGAACTGCGGGCACCGGTGGACGGGGTGATCGGTAATCGTCGGGCGCGGGTCGGCGCCTATGCCCAGGCCGGTTCGCAACTGCTGTCGGTGGTGCCATCCAGTGGTTTGTGGGTCGATGCCAACTTCAAGGAAGACCAGTTGGCACGCATGCTGCCCGGCCAGCGGGTGGTCATACATGCCGACGTGCTTTCGGGGCAGGAATTCCACGGTCATCTCGACAGTCTTGCACCCGCCAGCGGTTCGCAGTTCAGCGTGCTGCCACCGGAAAATGCCACCGGCAATTTCACCAAGATCGTGCAGCGGGTGCCGGTGCGCATCCACCTCGATCCAGCCGACAGCGTGCTCGGCCATCTGCGTCCCGGCCTGTCGGTCACCGCCAAAGTGGACACCCGCAAAGAACCTGAAACCCCGGCCGTGGCCAACGCGCCATGAGCCGCGTCCTCGCCGCCCCGGCGCAACCGTTCAATGCCGCGAACATGGCCACGGCGACCAAGGTCTTCGCCTTCGCCAGCATGTGCATCGGCATGTTCATTGCGTTGCTGGATATCCAGATTGTCTCGGCATCGCTGCGTGACATTGGCGGCGGGTTGTCGGCCGGCACTGACGAAACCGCCTGGGTGCAAACCAGCTACCTCATCGCCGAAATCATCGTGATCCCGCTGTCCGGCTGGTTGTCGCGGGTGTTCTCCACGCGCTGGCTGTTCTGCGCATCCGCCGTGGGCTTTACCCTGACCAGCCTGCTCTGCGGCATGGCCTGGAACATCCAGAGCATGATCGCCTTCCGTGCCCTGCAAGGGTTCCTTGGCGGTTCGATGATTCCCTTGGTGTTCACCACGGCGTTCGTTTTCTTCACCGGCAAACAACGGGTGATCGCCGCCGCGACCATCGGCGCGGTGGCTTCGCTGGCGCCGACCCTGGGGCCGGTGATTGGCGGCTGGATCACCGACATATCGTCCTGGCACTGGCTGTTCTACATCAACCTGGTGCCGGGGATCTTCGTCGCCGTGGCGGTGCCGATGCTGGTGAAGATCGACCAGCCGGAGCTCTCGCTGCTCAAGGGCGCCGACTATCTCAGCATGATATTTCTGGCGCTGTTTCTCGGCTGCCTGGAATACACCCTCGAAGAAGGTCCGCGCTGGAACTGGTTCAGTGACAGCATCATTCTCACCACCGCGTGGATCAGCGGCCTGGCCGGCCTCGCCTTCATCGGCCGGACCCTGCACGTCGCCAATCCGATCGTCGACTTGCGCGCCTTGAAGGATCGCAACTTCGCCCTCGGTTGTTTCTTCTCGTTCGTCACCGGGATCGGCCTGTTCGCCACCATCTACCTGACGCCGCTGTTTCTCGGTCGGGTACGCGGCTATGGCGCGCTGGACATTGGTCTGGCGGTTTTCTCCACCGGGGTGTTCCAGATCATGGCGATTCCGCTGTACGCCTTTCTGGCCAACCGCGTCGATCTGCGCTGGATCATGATGACCGGTTTGGGGCTGTTCGCTTTATCGATGTGGGATTTCAGCCCGATCACCCATGACTGGGGGGCCAGGGAATTGATGTTGCCGCAAGCCCTGCGCGGGATTGCCCAGCAACTGGCGGTGCCGCCGGCAGTGACCTTGACCCTGGGCGGGCTGGCACCGGCGCGGCTCAAGCATGCATCGGGGTTGTTCAACTTGATGCGCAACCTGGGGGGCGCCATCGGCATCGCCGCGTGCGCGACCATTCTCAATGACCGCACCAACCTGCACTTCACCCGGTTGGCGGAACACCTCAACAGCACCAACGAAGCTCTCAACCAGTGGCTGGCCCAAGTCGGCAACAACTTCGCCGCCCTGGGCCAGAGCGGCGATGTCGGGGTGACTGCCAGCCTGCATCAGCTCTGGCTGTTGACCTACCGCGAAGCACAGACACAGACCTATGGCGACGCGTTTCTGATGATCATGGTCTGCTTCATCGTCGCCACGGCGATGGTGCCCTTGATGCGCAAGGTGCAGCCACCGACCGCGCCGAGTGCCGATGCCCATTGATTCCAGATCCAGAAACTCCGCGCCCCCCCTGTGGGAGCGAGCCTGCTCGCGAAAGCGGTGTGTCAGGCAACGGTGATGTGACTGACCCACCGCATTCGCGAGCAAGCCCGCTCCCACGATTGATTGGGGACTGTCAGGCCTGCGGCATTTTGCGGAAGCCCACGGCCAGACGGTTCCAGCTGTTGATGGTGCTGATGGCCACGGTCAGGTCGACCATTTCCTTTTCCGAGAACTGTGCCCTGACCACGTCATAGTCTTCGTCCGGGGCGTGGGTCAGGCTGAGCTGGGTCAGGGATTCAGTCCAGAGCAGCGCGGCACGCTCGCGGTCGGTGAAGAAGGGTGCTTCGCGCCAGGCGGTCACGGCAAACAGGCGGCGCGTGGTTTCGCCGGCCTTGAGGGCATCGGAGGTGTGTAAGTCGATGCAGAAGGCACAACCGTTGATTTGCGAAGCGCGCAGCTTGACCAGTTCGATCAGCGACTTTTCCAGCGGCAGCTTCGAGACAGCGGTTTCCAGGGCAATCATGGCCTTCAGGGCATCAGGCGAAGCGGTGTAGAAATCGATACGGGGTTGCATGGCATGCTCCGGGGCAAGTGGGTGTGCAGATACGGTAGTCCCGCCGTCGATTTGTACAAATAGCCAATCTTTGAGAAGTCGAGGAGGCCACTGGCGCAAACCCTGAAAGAAAGTGCGAAATGACAATTGCCATCACTTGGTCAGGGCCACTAGAATGCGATCAATTCTTAATTGCACTCACGCAGGATGCCCGAGTCGAGTATCTGCCCGCCATGTCGTTCGCCGATCAGCCTTTGAACCAGCAAGTCCATACCCTCTACAGCGAACACCACGGTTGGCTGCAGGGTTGGCTGCACCGCAAACTGGGTAACCGCTGTGATGCGGCCGACCTGGCACACGACACGTTCCTGCGCCTGCTGACGCGCCAGGTGGTCAAGCCCCTGGGCAGTGAACCGCGGGCGCTGCTGACGCACATTGCCAAGGGCCTGGTGATTGACCGCTGGCGGCGTCAGGACATCGAGCGCGCGTATCTGGAAACCATCGCGCACCTGCCGGTGGCCGAGGTGCCTTCGCCGGAAACCCGCCTGCTGATCCTCGAAACCCTGTGGCGCATCGAAGCGCTGTTGCGCGAACTGCCCAGCGCAACCCGCGAGACATTTTTGCTGTCGCAGATCGAAGGCCTGACTTACGCGCAGATCGCCACCCGCCTGAATGTCTCGCTGATCACTGTCAAGCGCCACATGCGCGCGGCATTCATTGCCTGCCTGAGCGTTGCCTGATGAAGAGTGTCGCCTGATGAATTCGTCGATCATCAACCCGCAGATTCTGGGTGAAGCGGCTGACTGGCTGGTGCAGCTGCATTCCGGCACGGCCACCCCGGCCGATCATCAGGCCATCGCCCAATGGCGCAACCGCAGCCTGGAACATGCCCAGGCCTGGCAACGGGCCGAAGCGTTGCTCGGGGATTTCCGTGGCGTACCGGCCAACCTCGCCATGCAAACCCTGAAACGGGCATCACGCCAGGAAGGCCTGAGTCGCCGGCAGACCCTCACCCGCCTGGGCTTGCTGTTGCTGGCCGGCCCCTTGGGCTTCGCTTCGCAGCATTTGCCCTGGGAGCAATGGACCGCCGATCTGCGCACCGCCGTGGGCGAACAGAAAAACCTGCAATTGCCCGATGGCAGCCAGTTGCTGCTCAACACCGACAGTGCGGTGAACATCGCCTTCAACCCACGGGAACGACGCGTCATGTTGCTCAGCGGCGAACTGTTGATCAGCACCGCGAAAGACCTCGGCGCCCGCCCCTTTATCGTCGAAACTCCCCAAGGCACGGCCCGCGCGCTGGGCACCCGGTTTTGCGTACGGACCGAGGGTTCCAGAAGCCACGTTTCAGTGCTGGAAGGACAAGTGGTGGTCACACCGCAAATGCTGCAGCAAGGCACCACCCTCGATGCCGGCCAGCGCCAGAGCTTCAAGTTGAACCGTTTCGATGATCCGCAACGGTTCGACGTCGCTGCCATGTCCTGGGACAAGGGCATGCTGCTGGCCAACAACATGCGCCTGGACGAATTGCTCGGCGAACTGAGCCGTTACCGGCCAGGCGTACTGCGCTGCCATCCGGATGTCGCGGCACTGCGCGTATCGGGTGCGTTTTCCCTGCGTGATACCGACGCCAGCCTGCGCCTGCTCAGCGATACCCTGCCGCTGAACATCAGCCGCTTGACACGCTACTGGCTGTCGGTCGAACCGAGGGTCTGACGCGTCAGTCTCTGATGTTCAAACCTACTTTTTTGCGCATTGCCCTGGCCTGCCCGGCGCTGCTGCCGCTTTACAGCCAGGCCGCCGACACCGTCAGCGAAAGCGTCAGCCGCAACTTCGACATCGGTCCGGGTTTGCTGAGCCAGGTATTGGCACAGTTTGCCGTGGCTGTCGGTGCGCCACTGTCATTCGACCCGGCATTGCTGGGCAACCGACAGAGCCCGGGATTGCACGGCGCTTTTAGCGTGCAATCGGGTTTTTCCCGTTTGCTCGAGGGCAGCGGCTTCGTGTTGATCAGCACCGGCGACAGTGGATACACCGTGAAGTCGCAAGCGGCCACCGGAGTCGCTGTGGAACTGGACACCACCAACGTCAGCGCCGTGGGCAATGACAGCGGGGATACCTACGGCGGTGGACAAGTGGCCCGTGACGCCCAAATCGGCGTGCTCGGCAACCGGGCGCTGAATGACCTGCCCTTCAGTGTCACCAGTTACACCGGTAAAACCATCACCGACCAGCAAGCCCGGACCGTCGGCGACGTACTGCTCAATGACGCCTCGGTGCGTCAGTCCGCCGGATTCGGCAATTTTTCCCAGGTGTTCATCATTCGCGGGCTGTCGCTGGCCTCCGATGATATTTCCTGGAACGGCCTGTACGGCGTGCTGCCGCGCCAGATCATCGCCACCGAAGCCCTGGAACGGGTCGAGTTGTTCAAGGGGTCGAACGCCTTTATCAATGGCGTCACGCCCAGCGGCAGCGGCATCGGTGGCGGCGTCAACGTGCAACCCAAGCGGGCCGGCGACCTGCCGACACGACGCGTCAGCCTGGATTACAGCAGTGACGCCCGCGTGGGTGGGCATGTCGATCTGGGCCAGCGTTTCGGCGACGACAACCGTTTTGGCGCACGGATCAACCTGCTGCAGCGTGAAGGCGATACCGCCGTCGAGGATGAAGGCCAGCGCTCGTCCTTGATCAGCCTGGGACTGGATTATCGCGGCGAGCGCCTACGCCTCTGCGCCGACCTGGGTTACCAAAAACAGGTGATCAATCAGGGTCGCGCGGTGGTTTACCTCGACCCTACGCTGAACAAAGTGCCCAAGGCACCCGACGCCACCGCCGGGTACGCGCAGGGTTGGAGCTATTCGCAGCTCGAAGACACCTTCGGCATGGCCCGTGCCGAGTATGACTTGGGCGAAAACTGGTCCGCCTACGTCGCCGGGGGTGCCAAACACACCCGGGAGAACGGTGTGTACTCGTCTCTGACCGTCACCGACCTCGAGGGCAACGCCCGGGGTGGCATGCTCTACTCGCCCCATGACGAGGACAACCGCAGCCTGATGGCCGGCCTGAACGGTCGCCTGAACACCGGTGCGATCAGCCATCAATTGAACCTCGGGCTGACGGGAATCTGGGGCCAGCAGCGTTCAGCCTTCGAAACCATCGGCGCCACCGGGCGCTACAGCACCAACCTCTATGACGTCAGCGAACAGCCGCGCCCCGCAGCCACGTCATTCGGCAGCGACATTCACGACCCACGGGTCGTCGGCAAAAATACACTGCGCAGCCTCGCCATCGCCGACACCCTCGGCTTCATCGACGACCGCATCTTGCTGACCCTCGGCGCGCGTCGCCAGGCGATGAAGGTGGATGGCTGGAGCACCACCTCCGGCGCCCGAACATCGAGTGATGAAGCGTCAATCACCACCCCGGTTTTCGGTCTGGTGATCAAGCCCTGGGAGCACCTGTCGTTCTATGCCAACCGTATCGAAGGCCTGGCCAAGGGTCCGACGCCGCCCACCGGTTCGCTGAATCGCGACGACACCTTCGCCCCGGTGCGCAGCAGGCAAGTCGAAGCCAGCGTGCGCCTGGACATGGGCAGTTATGGCGCGAACCTGGGGGCATACCGCATCGAGCAACCCTCGAGCTACACCCAGGACGGTGTCTTCCGCGTCGACGGCCAGCAGGTGAACAAAGGCATTGAATTCAACCTCTACGGCGAGCCGTTCGAAGGCCTGCGTCTGCTGAGCGGCGCCGCTGTGATGAAGACGGAAATTGAAGGCAGTGCCAATGGCATCAACGACGGCAACCGTGCCGTCGGTGTGCCGCGTTTTCAGTTCAACCTGGGGGCCGACTGGGATATACCGGGGATCGAAGGCGCGGCGTTCAGCGCGCGGATGTTGCGCACAGGTGGGCAATATCTGAACGCTGCCAACACCCAGAGCATTGCGGCCTGGAACCGGTTTGATCTGGGGGCGCGTTATGCCTTCAGGCTCGATGAACGGGAAGTCACCTTGCGCGCCAATATTGAAAATGTCGCCAATGAGGCCTATTGGGCCTCGGCCAACGGCGGGTATTTGACTCAGGGGACGCCGCGTACGTTGAAGGTTTCGGCGACTGTGGATTTTTGATCATTTCAACATATGTAGCGCAGCTGACATCGCCTTCGCGAGCAGGCTCGCTCCCACATTGGGCTTGTGCAGCACCTGTGGGACCGAGCCTGCTCGGGAACCGCGCAGCGGCCATCCGCCAAAAAATCAGCCTGCCCGCTTGAGCAACCACTGCAAGAACCCTTTCTTGTGCACCACAACCGGCACTTCCTGGGTCAATTCCTTCACTTTGTGCAAACGGAAATCCAGCAAGGTCTTCATCGCGTCGTTGATGTCGTGACGGGCTTCCAGGCAAGGTCTGAGGTAGCCCTTGTCGATGCGATACAGCGTGCAGTTGGTTTTCGCGGCGAACTGCGCGGGCAACGCGCTATCGGACAAGATACCCGCCTCGCCGATCACCTCACCCGGCCCCATGCGTCCGGTCTCCATGGTCGTACCGTTGATGTTCAGCGAAACGGTTACCACGCCGGACTCGACGATGAACAAGTGATTGCTGACCTCCCCCGCCGCCAGGATCGTTTCCCCGGCGCGGAAGCTCTGCAGGATCATGTTCTGGCTGAAGGTTTCCTTCTCTTCCTGACGCAACGTCGAGAAGATCGGCGAACTGTCGATCAACGCGCGTTGCCGCGGCAGGTCGCTCGTAGGGCTCGGTTCCACGCTCGACAGCAAATTCACACCGGACGCCCGCAAATGCCGATACGCCAGGTCAAACAGTTGGTTGCGTACCGTGCGCTTCTCGCTCATCGCGGCGACAAACCCGCTGATCTCATAATCCGCACCGGCAGCGCTGGAGCTTTTGAGCGCCACCTTGGGCCCAGGCGTCGTCAACAGAATGCGACAGCCCTGCATCGCCCGCTCCAAGGCATCGATCACGGTTTGCGGACGCACATGGGGGCTGACCTGCAAGGTGATCGAAACGCCGAACATATCGCTGGGCCGGCTGAAATTGGTGATTTTGGCCTTGGCGGCCAGCGAGTTGGGAATCACGATCATGCTGCCTTGGGAGGTTTGCAGCCGCGTGGCGCGCCAATCGATATCAATGACCCGGCCTTCCGTGCCGTCGATCGCGATCCAGTCATCCAGTTGATAGGGTTTGGTGGTGTTCAGGACGATCCCGGAAAACACGTCGCTGAGGGTGCTTTGCAGCGCCAGGCCGACGATGATCGCCAGGGCGCCGGACGTGGCCAGCACCCCCTTGACCGGCAGATTGAGCACGTAGGCCAGGGCGGCGATGACCGCGACCAGGAAAATCACCGCGCCGAGCAGGTCCTGCAGCAAGCGCCCGGTATGCCCGACCCGTTGCATCATCGCCGCGCCGATCAGCACGGTCAGGGTGCGCGCGCCAAATATCCACCAGGCGATCTGCAACCCCGTGGCCGCCAGCTGCAAGGGCACATTGTCAACCCTGGGTGCCGGTTCCAGCGGGCTCAAGCCTTCGTTGAACAGCAGAAGGCTGAACAGCGAGAAAATCACCAGCCGTACCAGCAGTTTCCAGTTGTGATGATTGACACCGACCAGACGCCACACCACCAGATCGATCAGGATCAGGATCAGGGCGCAGACCAAGGGGTGTTCGGCAAGCAACGACAGCATCAAGCGGCTCCAGCACAGGACGATGCGCAAAAGATCTCACACATTGGGCACAGTGTAGGAGTAATTGATTTCGCTGGATTCATACGATCGGGTGGATAACGAAAAAACCTGTGGGAGCGGGCTTGCCCGCGATGGCGGCAGGACAGTCAACATCGTAG
>NZ_JBSVWS010000166.1:0-12956 GCF_054071155.1 Pseudomonas sp. SDO5532_S415
ACAGGGACTGCGCATGGCCCTGTGGGAGCGGGCTTGCCCGCGATGACGATAGATCAGACGCGGAAGGCTTGAACGGCTGTATGCAACCGTCCACCCAACACCAGCAGGTTTTCCCCCTGCTCACGCCCTTCGCCGATGCGCAGCAAGTTATCCCCACCCAATTGGTGAATGCGTTCGCTGTGATCGCGGATCTCGCTGACAGCGCCGCTCTGCTGGGCGGTGACATCGGCGATGCGTACGGCGGTGTCGGAAATGGTCTGGATTGCCCCGACGATTTTATCCAGCGCCCCGTCGGCCGCCTGGGCCTGGTTGGCTGTGGCTTCGGCGTGCTCGACCTGGGCGCGCATGCCTTCGACCGATTGCCGTGCCGCGGTTTGCAGGCCGGCGATCAAGGTCTGGATCTCGGCCGTGGCGCCGGCGGTGCGTTGTGCCAGCGAGCGGACTTCTTCGGCCACCACGGCAAAACCGCGGCCCATTTCCCCGGCCCGTGCCGCTTCAATGGCTGCGTTCAGCGCCAGCAGGTTGGTCTGGTCGGCGATCGAACGGATCACCGTCAGCACGCCGCCGATGGTCGCGGACTCTTCGGCCAGATGCTCGATCATCTGCGCATTGCCTTGCACTTCACCCACCAGCGCATGCAGGCCGGTGAGGCTTAAACCGATGACTTTCTGCCCGTGTTCCACCGCCAGTCCGGCATGGCGGCTGGCGTCGGCGGCCTGGCTGGCATCGCCGGCGACTTGCTGGATGGTCGCTTCCAGTTCGCCGAGGGAGTCGCGGATCAACGCGGTATCACCGGCCTGATGTTCGGCGCCGCTGTGCAGGTCATTGCTCAGCTCGGCCAGGGTGCGGCTGCTGCCTGCGACTTGCTCGGCGTTGAGGCGAATCGTTCCCACCAGATCCACCAGATAGGCGCGCAAGCGGTTGAGCGATGCTTCGATGTCATGCAGTTCGCGGTTGGTCTTGCCCAGCTGGATGTCCTGGCTGAAGTCGCCCTCGGCCCAGGTCGAGAGCGCGGGTGCGAGGTTGGTCAGCGTGCGGGCCAGGCGCCGTTGCAGGGTGTCGATGAGCAAGGCGATCAGCAGAATCAGGGCGATCATCACCCCTTGCAGCAGTCGCACTTCTCCCTGGATCTGCCCGTGCTGGGCGCGCACCACCGGCTCCAGGCCGGCAATCGCCTGTTGTACGTCGGCGATTTTCAGGTGGGTCGCGGCACTGAGGTCGGCGCGTTTCTGGATTTGATCACGGGTGCGAGCCAGTTCCGCCGGGTAGCGGCCGAGCAAACTGTTGAGCTCGCGCTTGAGGCCGACCCCGGCATCTTCGGCGACGGCTTGCTCAGTGTTCTCCAGGCCCATCATCGCGGCGAAATCATCGGTGTTCGATTCACTACTGGCCGCCACGCCGAGCAGCGGCAGGGCGTCGAGTTGTCCGGCCTGGGTGCGGATGTTGCTGACTTCGCGCTCGACATCGGCGGCCAGTTCACTGCGACCGCTGCTGACCAGTTTGTCCCGGGCCAGCGACAGTTTGCCCAGATGCTGGGAGGCGGCGAGCAGGGGTGTCAGGTAGGCCGCATTGCCGTTGGCGTACTGGCTAAGCTGATCCAGGCTGGCGCCCAGTTCGCGTTCGGCTTGTAACAGCAGAGCCTGCGGGTCGCCCGCGAGTTTGCCGGCGGCCAACAAGTCGGTTTTGCTGAATTCATTGAGGTTCGACAGGCTCGGGCGCAACGTTTCGGCCAATGCCGGTGGCAATTCCCCGAGTTGCTTTTGCAGGTTGTCGATGGCCTGGCCGGCGCTGCTCAAACGCAGGGCATCGCCGCTGGCGAGGTAGTCCTCGATGTTACGCGCCACTTCATTTTGGAACTGCTGGGACAAACCCAGGTAACGCTCCATTAATAGGTAGGGGCGCTCCAGGGCTTTTTGCGACCACCAGAGCGTGGCGCCAAGGGCCACGCACACGGCGACTAAAAGGAGGGTATTGAGATTGGTCAGCAGCTTCAGGCGCATCGCGGGACTACCAACGGCAGAATGGTAAGTGCCTGAAGTTATTGCGTTTCTGTTACAGGGTTATGACGGAAGCGCTCGATTGAGATGAAAAAGTGGCACTTTGCTTTGATTCCCGTGCGGCTTGAACGCGGTTGCGTCCAGCGCCTTTCGCCCGGTATAGCGCCTCGTCCGCCTGGTTGGCCATCAACAGCCCGTCGGAGTCCTCGCACAGTTCGACCACCCCGGCGCTGAAGGTGCACCACAGGTCCTGCGGTTGAGCCGGATAGTGGATTTCGGCAAAGCGCTGGCGGATTTCATCCAGTACTTTCCACGCTGCTTCGAGGTCGGTGTCGGGCATGACGATGGCGAACTCTTCGCCGCCGTATCGGCCGATGAAGTCGGTTTTGCGCAGCCGCTGTTTGAGGAACAGCGCCAGGCTCTTGATCACCCGGTCGCCCATGGGGTGGCCGTGGCTGTCGTTGACCCGTTTGAAATGGTCGATGTCGAGCATGGCAAAGCTCAGCGGCTTGTTCTCGCGACGGGCGCGGAACGAGCAGTCTTCGAGCAATTGCAGAATATGGGTGTGGTTGTACAAACCGGTGAGGCTGTCGCGGACCATTCGCGCCTTTAAATTGCGCGCACGTGCCGCGCGGTTGCGCACGGTGGTGATCAGGTGCCGGGGTTTGATCGGCTTGGTCAGGAAGTCGTCGCCGCCCTCGCTCATGGCGTCGAGTTGCTTGTCCAGATCGTCCTCGGCCGATAAGTAAATGATCGGCACGCTGACATAACGGTCGTTGTGGCGGATCACCTTGGCCAGTTCAGTGCCGGTGCAGGCCGGCATGTACATGTCGAGGATGATCAGGTCCGGTTGAAAATCCGCCAGTTCGGCCATGGCCTGAATCGGCTCGATCAAGGTCCGGGTGACGATCCCCGCACTGTTGAGCAGGCGCTCGGTGTGCAAGGCCTGGGCACGAGAGTCATCGATGATCAGCACTTTATAAGGTTCGTACTGGGCGACACAGGTCAGGACTTCGATTTTCTCCAGCAGGCTCGAAGCCTCGAGGGTACCGGTGAGGAACTCCTGGCCGCCGGCGCGCACCGCGGCCAGGCGGGTCGGGGTGTCGGTTTCGTGCAGGCTGAAGAACAGTAGCGGCAAGCGATGATCGAGACCTTCCTGGGCTTCGGCGGCCAGTTTCAGGCCGACGCCGGGGCCACTGAAGTCCACGTCCATGACAATGGCTGCCGGCAGGCGCTCGACCATCGATGAGCGGAACGCCGACACGCTGTCCAGGGATTGGGCGCTGAGCCCGAAGAATTCCAGTTGCTTGGCCAGGCGCTCGGCGCGGTCGTGATCCTGCAGCATCACGTAGATCGGCTTGCGCAGGGGCGGCAGGAAGGTTTGGTCGAGTTGATCGCCATGGCGCAAACCGGTGCGCGACAGGCGCTGCATCAAGCGGTTGAGATCGGTGATCAAACCGCTGCTCAGGCGTCCGCGATTGGCGTCGACAGCCTCCAGCGATTGGCCGATATGACGTGCCAGTTGAATGTGTTCCGGCTGCTCGAAACGTTCGGCGAACCGCAACAGGCGCAGGTTGGCTTCACTCAGTTCCGACAGATCATGGGTGGACCACTCGCTGCGTTGCAGGCGCTGCCATATCTCAAGTATCTGACGTGCCTGATGAATGACCCGCTGGGCAAAGTGATGCTTGAGGCGCTCGCGGCTGGGATCTTCTGGCTCGGTCATATCCTGACTACTAGTTAGGGTGCACGCTGAGGTCGACTGGTGGCTCTATGCTAGCACCTCTTTTCAATTGCATGAGTGTTGTACGTCAATAATCTGCAACGCGAACGAATTCAGTTTATGACTGGCGGGTCTTTAATTGGCTGGCGATTCCAGGCAAAGGCCCATGAGCCGGGGGCTTTCAGGGTTTATCCTACTTGTCGCTCGGCTTTTTCGAGGGCGTGAGGGGGCATCGTCCGTCAGAGGGTTCTGATTTTTTTCAGAGTAAATCGAAGCCGAATTCCAGATGCAGAAGGCTAAGGGATTCCCCTAGGGCTATCTTTCAGTCCTGACGAAAAACACCTCTAGCCCACTGCTTCTGAGTTCGAAAGTGGGCGGGGCAGGCATTTTTATGTGCGCCGGGCAGCTTATTTCCGACATGAGCCCAACGGCGGGTGCCGGGCCAAGGCACGTTGTTGTATGGTTGTGGTCGAACCGATGAACCCAAGAGATTGAAAGGATATCGCCATGCTGGACTGGAAGAACCGCGCCGGTAGCGCGCCTGAACGTGCCGCTGAACCGAAATCGGCTACCCGCAGTTACCTGGGCGGCCTATTGTTCAGCCGGGCGCTGGCCACGCTGATCGGCCTCTACCTGTTGGTGGCGATCGCTCTGGGCTGGTACTGGAGCCAGGAGCCCGCGCTGTTTCCGGTGCAGCAGACAGCGCAAATGGCCGCCGAAAAGGAAGGCAAGCAAATGGTGGTTGGTTACACCACCGTGGAAACCCTCAAGACCGTTGCCGGTACTTTGCTGACCAAGCAGGGTGGCTACATTTCCAACGACCGCTTCCCGCCAGGCCTGTGGATGGACAACATGCCGAGCTGGGAATACGGCGTGCTGGTACAGGTGCGTGATTTGAGCCGCGCACTGCGCAAAGACTTCGCCCGCTCGCAGTCGCAGTCCGCCGAAGACGCCGATCTGGCCAAGGCCGAACCGCGCTTCAACTTCGACAACAAGAGTTGGGTGTTGCCGTCCAGTGAGTCCGAGTATCAGGAAGGCATCAATTCCCTGAGCCGCTATCAGGCGCGCCTGTCCGATCCAAACCAGAAGAGCGCGCTGTTCTATGCCCGCGCCGACAACCTGAACAACTGGCTGGGTGACGTCGGGACGCGCCTGGGCTCGTTGTCGCAACGACTGTCGGCCAGCGTTGGCCGGGTCAAGCTGAACACGGCGTTGAAGACCGAAGTCGTAGCGCCGGGCGTGGCGCCTCAGGTCGACGAAGAAATCGTCGAGACCCCGTGGCTGCAGATCGACAACGTGTTCTACGAAGCCCGTGGTCAGGCCTGGGCCTTGTCGCACCTGCTGCGCGCCATCGAAGTCGATTTTGCCGATGTGCTGGCCAAGAAGAACGCCACGGTCAGCGTGCGCCAGATCATTCGTGAGCTGGAAGCGTCGCAGGAAACGCTGTGGAGCCCGATGATCCTCAACGGCAGTGGCTTCGGTGTGCTGGCCAACCACTCGCTGGTCATGGCCAACTATATTTCCCGGGCCAACGCGGCGGTGATCGATTTGCGTCAACTGCTGAATCAGGGCTGAGCCATGGTCGATAGCTCCATCGATAGCCTGCGCGAGGCCGCCCACCGGGCGGCGTCCGATGCCGAGCAAATAGCCTGGGTCGACGAGCAGGACAACCTGCTGGGCGCCCTGGTCCGTTCCGACCTGCGCGAGCGCGGGCTGATCGGGCGCGGTACCTACATTATGTTGTTCAATTCCGCCGGTGAACTCTGCGTGCACCGGCGTACCCTGAGCAAGGCTATCTATCCGGGATATTGGGACGTGGCGGCGGGCGGCATGGTGCTGGCCACTGAAACCTATGCCGAGTCGGCAGCCCGGGAGCTGGAAGAGGAGCTGGGTGTGAGTGGGGTCGAGTTGATCGCCCATGATCATTTTTTCTTCGAAGACACCGGCAATCGTCTCTGGTGTTCGGCATTTTCGGCGGTGTGGGACGGTCCGTTGATCCTGCAACCGGAAGAGGTGCTCGAAGCGCGCTTTTTGCCGATCGGGCAAGTGCTGCGGGAAATCGAGGAAAAGCCTTATTGCCCGGACTCTTTGGCAGCATTGAAACGCTATCTGAGGTCTTGCGGGGAAGACGTCGCAAAAGAGCTATAAATTGGCGCCGATTGGCTCTTAGCAATCGGCGTTTTTGCCGTTACACTGCGCGATCTTTTGTAGGAGCGAGCTTGCTCGCGAAAAACGCATGGACGACATGTGCTGCCTGATGCCGCGCGTTATCGTTGACGTCCATCGCGAGCAAGCTCGCTCCTACAGTGAAATGAATGTTTTACCGTTTCAGTAGCGCTGCCCCTGCCTGAGTGGGGCTTCGCGGTCGATAGCCTTCCCAAGTGCTGCGACCAGTCTTTGTCCTCCCAAGAGGATTGCCGGTGGCCAAAAAAGCCGCATCCTTCGCCGCCCTTGGTGGCCTGGTATTTTCCACCGACGCAGGTCGTCATTGCCCGGAATGCAGTAAACCGGTGGACGCCTGCATCTGCAAACAGACCGTTATCCCGGCCGGCGACGGCATCGCTCGCGTGCGTCGCGAAAGCAAGGGCCGTGGCGGCAAGACGGTGACCACCATCACCGGCGTGCCGTTGGCCGAAGACGCACTCAAGGAACTGGCGACCACGTTGAAGAAACGTTGTGGTACCGGTGGGGCGTTGAAAGACGGGGTCATTGAAATCCAGGGCGATCATGTCGAGCTACTCTTGGCCGAGTTGATCAAGCACGGTTTCAAGGCGAAGAAGTCCGGCGGCTAGCAGCCTCTGTGAAAACCACCCGCGGCTTGATCCGATCCTGATTGCCTTCAGGGCCGGCGTCGTCACCATGGTTTTCACAGAGCCTGTTCATGACCGGTTTCTAAACTCGTTGCGGTCGGTGGGGTCTACCCCCTCGTTGACGAACCGTCATTTTCATTCTTTAGACTGCGCCGGCCTGAATCCAGGCGACGCACCATGACTTCTTTATAGGGGACTTCGATGTCCGTACGACGCACACGCAAAGACGATGGCAGCCAATGGACAGTTGCGGACAGCCGCAGTGTTTATGGGATCCGCCATTGGGGGGCCGGGTATTTCGCGATCAATGACGCCGGTCGCGTCGAGGTTCGTCCGAACGGCCCGAGCAGTTCGCCTATCGACCTGTTCGAGCAAGTCGACGAGTTGCGCAAGAGCGGCTTGTCGTTGCCGTTGCTGGTGCGTTTCCCGGATATCCTGCAAGACCGCGTGCGTCAGCTGACCGGCGCGTTCGACGCCAACATCGAGCGCCTGGAATACCAGAGCAAGTACACCGCGCTGTACCCGATCAAGGTTAACCAGCAGGAAGCGGTGATCGAAAACATCATCGCGACCCAGAACGTGTCCATCGGTCTGGAAGCGGGCTCCAAGCCTGAGCTGTTGGCAGTGCTGGCGCTGGCGCCGAAGGGCGGCACCATTGTCTGCAACGGCTACAAGGACCGCGAGTTCATTCGCCTGGCCTTGATGGGCCAGAAGCTTGGTCACAACGTGTTCATTGTGATCGAGAAAGAATCCGAAGTCGGCCTGGTGATTGAAGAGGCCGCTTCGCTCAAGGTCAAGCCACAGGTCGGCTTGCGCGTGCGCCTGTCGTCCCTGGCGTCGAGCAAGTGGGCCGACACGGGTGGCGAGAAATCCAAGTTTGGTCTGTCGGCGGCGCAACTGCTGTCGGTGGTCGAGCGTTTCCGCGCAGCGGGCCTGGATCAGGGCATTCGCCTGCTGCACTTCCACATGGGGTCGCAGATCGCCAACCTGGCGGACTACCAGCATGGTTTCAAGGAAGCGATCCGTTACTACGGCGAATTGCGCAACCTTGGCCTGCCGGTGGACCACATCGATGTCGGTGGCGGTTTGGGCGTTGACTACGACGGTACGCACTCGCGTAACGCCAGTTCGATCAACTACGACATGGACGATTACGCCGGTGTCGTGGTCGGGATGCTCAAGGAGTTCTGCGACGCGCAGAGCCTGCCGCACCCGAACATCTTCTCCGAGAGTGGCCGCTCCCTGACTGCGCACCATGCGATGCTGGTGATCCAGGTGACCGACGTCGAGAAACACAACGACGACGTGCCGCAGATCGAAAACAAGGAAGCGCTACCGGAAACCGTGCAGTGGCTGGTGGACCTGCTGGGTCCGACCGATATCGAAATGGTCACCGAAACCTACTGGCGCGCCACGCACTACATGAGCGATGTCGCCGCCCAGTACGCCGATGGCAAGCTGACCCTGGCCGAAAAAGCCCTGGCCGAGCAATGCTACTTCGCCGTATGCCGTCGCCTGCACAACTCGTTGAAGGCGCGTCAGCGTTCCCACCGTCAGGTGCTGGACGAACTCAATGACAAGTTGGCCGACAAGTACATCTGCAACTTCTCGGTGTTCCAGAGCTTGCCGGACACCTGGGCCATCGACCAGGTACTGCCGATCATCCCGTTGCATCGCCTCGACGAAGAGCCGCTGCGCCGTGCGGTGCTGCAAGACCTGACTTGCGACTCCGACGGCAAGATCAACCAGTATGTCGATGAGCAGAGCATCGAAACCAGCCTGCCGGTGCACGCGCTGAAAGACGGTGAAGACTATCTGTTGGGCGTGTTCCTGGTGGGTGCTTACCAGGAAATTCTCGGCGATATGCATAACCTGTTCGGTGACACCGACTCGGTGAACATCTACCAGAACGCCGACGGCAGCGTGTACCACGCCGGTATCGAAACCCACGACACCATCGAAGACATGCTGCGTTACGTGCACCTGTCGCCGGAAGAGCTGATGACCCACTACCGCGACAAGTGCGCCAGTGCCCGCATCAGTGCCAGCGAGCGCACCCAGTTCCTCGACGCCTTGCGCCTGGGCCTGACCCGTTCGTCTTACCTGTCTTCCTGAGGTAAGCCGCGCTTTCATCAGGTTGTCTGAAAATGTTCCGCCAAGCTGCGGAAGTTTCAGATGACCTGGTGCGGCGATTCTCTTTTTTCCTATCGAAATTACCTACGACTTCGGCTTTTCCAGTCATTGGTCCTCTTTTCGCGTAGGTCATTTCCTAAGTTGTAGTTCGCCTCTCTACTCGGCCGTGCCTCTCGGCGAAAATCTTCGGCCGCCCCTCTTGTAGAGAATCGCCGATGTTCGATCCAGTCAACGAGTCTGAATTTCGTCTGGACGTAGCAGGTCTGTCCGACGCCTTCGAAGTCCTGGCCTTTACCGGTAGAGAAGCCATCAGCGAGCCGTTCGTGTTCGACGTGGATCTGCTGATCGATGACCCTGCCCTCGACCTCGCCAGCCTGATGTATCGCTCGGCCACCTTGCATTTCGGGCCGGCCGGAAACAGCGTCCAGGGACAATTGCATGAACTGGTCCAACGTGACCATGGCTCGACAGTCAGGCTTTGCCATGTGCGCCTGGGGCCGAAACTGGCGTGCCTGGCCCAGCGGTTCAGCCAGCGCATCTTCAGTGCACGTTCGGTGCCGCAAATCCTCGATCAGGTGCTCAAGGAGCACGGGATAGTCGGTCATGACCGGCGCTTTGAACTGGGCGGTGACTATCCACTGCGGGAGTTCTGCACCCAGTACCGAGAATCGGACCTGCAATTTCTTCAACGGCTGTGCGCCCAGGAACGGCTTCACTACCACTTTGAACGCCAGGCACGGGGTCATTGCCTGGTATTCGCCGATGGACAGGGGCATTTCCCTGTGGGCGAAACGGCGGTTTTCAGCATCGACGCAGAACAACCGGCGGTACGTCGTTTCGAAGTTCAGCGATGTGCCGACAGCGTGCAGGACAGTGCCGAATGCCACACGGATCTGGCGGCGTTGCGCAGCGGTCAATTGATGCCGCTGGCCGACCATCCAGTGACCGAATGGAATCAGCTGTGGCTGCTGACCCATGTCGAGCATCAGGGTGGCCAGGATCCGCTCCTCCCTTACCGCAATAAGGTGCGTGCGATGCACTGGTCAACACCGTTCAAGTCTCGCCGTTGCGCGGTGAAACCCAGGATGCACAGCCTGCAACGGGGGTGGGTGGTGAGCGTTGATGAGCCTCAACCGGATCCTTCGCGACCGGTGGCCGTGCAGTTTGACTGGTCGTATCAGGGTGAGGGGGCGACGCCCGGTCACTGCTGGCTGCCGTTGGCGCCGCAGTTGCAGGCAGCCGGTGGTGCGCAGTTGGGCGAAGGCGCTGAGGTGGTGGTGAGCTTTATCGAAGGCGATCCGGATCAACCTCTGATTACCGGGGTTCTTCACCAGCCAGTGCCTGTTCAAGTGCTTGATGCGACGCCGGTGACGTGTGCCGCTGAGCACCCGCCTGAAGGGGTTGAGGGCTGGCTGCGTTCGGGGGAGCCCTTGCTGTTGTTGTGTCTGCTGCCCGGTGGAGGGAGCTTCAATCATTGTGCGCAGGCGTTCTGCACCTGTCGGGCGGCCGTGCGGCTTGGCCAGAGCGGTGCAGCATGATCGCCGTACAAACGGCCGATGCGACCCCGCAATGGTTGTTGCTGGATGCGTCGGAGGCGTCGCAGGCAGGGGTGACGTTGAAACACCGTTTTGCCCAGGCTCGGTGCTTCTGGCTGTTCGAAGGCACCGAATGGCACGCAGTGCGCGAACAAGGCCCGAGACTGGTCGACCTGCGGAGCTGCCCGATACTGGCCGAAGTGTGTCAGCGCGATACGCAGCACTGGCGGGGGTTGCTGTTGAACAGCGAGGCGTCGGCGTCGACATTGCTGGCGCACCTGCGACGCATGTTGACAGTCAGTTTCGGCCTGCACCATCGGGCCTTGCTGAGTTACTACAACCCGTACACCGCCAGTTACTTTTTCGATGCCTGTGACGCGGGTGAACTGAGTCGTTGGTTGGGGCCGATCAGCCAATTGCGTTGGTTTGGCGGTACATGGGCCGACCGGGCGATCGGCAGTCAGGGCTGGCAGCGATTGCTCAATCCGGGGCTTGCCGTTAGCTCCCTGGACGTCGAAGAGAGACTCAGCCCCAGACAGCGGGAAAAGCTGCAAACCTGTCTGATGGAGCAGCATGCCTGGCACTGGAGCCGTACCACCTCGACGGATTACACCCACCTGTGGAACTGTTTGCAGGAAGGGTTGGCGCTGGGTTTCAGTGAGCGGCCGGTGCTGGATGGCTGGTTATGGCTGCGTCTGCAGCACCCTGACGCAGTGGCTGAATCGCCGTTGTCGGGTCGCACGCAACAGGAACGGCTCGACAGCCTGCGCAACCGCTGGCAGAACGATCAGCCCTAAGCTCCAGGCCAGTGCGCGTGGGTGAACCAGCCGTCGTGGCGACGCAGGCGCCAGGCAATCACACCGAGGGTCAGGCTGCGCAGCAACATGAACAGCAGGAAGGTTATCCACAGGCCGTGATTGCCGAAACCTTGCAGCGCCCAACCAAACGGCACCAGCAAGGCCACCGTCAGCAGCATGCCGTTGCGCATTTCCCGAGCGCGGGTGGCGCCGATGAACAGCCCGTCGAGCAGGTAGCTCCAGACGGCGATCAGCGGCAGCGCGGCGAGGTAGGGCAGGTAGATGAATGCGGTGTCACGCACGCTGGCAATGTCGGTCTGCATCTCGATGAACAAATGCCCGGCAAAGAGAAACAACACCGCAAATCCCAGGCTCGCCAACAACGACCAGCCGCAGGCTACCACCAGCGAGCGGCGCAGGGCGTCACGGTCGCGAGCGCCGATGGCATGCCCGCACAGGGCTTCCACGGCATGGGCCAGGCCATCGAGCGCGTGGGCGGTCAACAGCAAACCATTGAGCAGCAGGGCGTTGGCGGCGACCGTGGCATCGCCCAATCGCGCGCCTTGCACGGTGATCAGAAAAAACACCGATTGCAGGGCCAGGCTACGGATGAATATGTCGCGATTGACCGCCAGCAGTGGACGCCAGCTCTGCCACAGCCCCAACGCAGCCCAGGCGATATGGCCGGGGTAAGCGCGCAGGGCCTGGCGCGTCATCAGCAGGCCGATCAGGGCACCGGTCCATTCGGCAATCACCGAAGCCCTGGCCGCGCCGACCACGCCCCATTCCAGGCCGAGGACAAACCACAGGTTCAGGGCGATGTTCACCAGGTTGGTGCTCAGCAGAATCACCAGCGGCGCGCGGGCGTTTTGCGTGCCGAGAAACCAGCCGACCAGCGCATAACTGGCCAGCGCCGCGGGCAGGCCGAACAGCCGTGTGTGGAAGAATTCGCGGGTCATCTGGTCCAGCTCCGCCGACGGCTGCATGAAATGCAGCGCGACCCCGCTTAACGGTACGCCCACGGCACCCAGCACGATGGCCAGTCCCATGGCCAGCAGCAGGCCCTGCAACAGAATTTGCCTCAACGCCGCGCCATCTCCGCGCCCGGCGGCCTGGGCGGCAAATCCGGTGGAGCCCATGCGCAGAAAGCCCATGGCCCAGGCCAGAAAGGTGTACAGACTGGCCCCGACCGCGACGGCACCGAGCTGATGGGCATGGGGAAGATGACCGATGACGGTGCTGTCGACCAGCGCCACCAGCGGTACGGAAATATTCGAGAGAATCATCGGCGCAGCCAGCGCCCAGACCCGACGATGGGTAGGACGATCGCGCCAGTCGGCAATCAGGTTGGACATGCAGGCTCCTTGGGGGAGCGGGCATTGTAGCGGTGACCCAATCTTCCAGACACCAGAGATCCAATGTGGGAGCGAGCCTGCTCGCGAAAGCGATCTTTCAGTCACATCAATGTTGAATGTGCTGCCGCCTTCGCGAGCAGGCTCGCTCCCACAGTGTCTTGTGGTGTCAGTGGATGATCCAGCTGAGCAACCACAACCCCAGCATCAACCAGATGATCCCCATGATGAACGATGCATTCATGAACGCGCGGATCGCTGACCACAGCAGCACCAGGCCGATGATCAGTGTAATGATGCTGACGATCGAGGTGTCCATGCCCAGCGTGCGGGCCAGACCTTCGACAAAGTTGCTGCTGGCACGGCTCAGCAGTTCGAACAGGCCGCTGAGGGCGTCAACGATGAAACGGATGACAGAACCGAGGACCTGGCCGAGCCATTCGAAAAAACCTTCTACCTGCATGGAATGAGCGTCCTGATGAATTCGAGTGTTGGGCCATTGAGGGCGGTGGCGAGTTCCCCACAAGCATAGAGCGTTGCGCACAACCTGTGGGAGCGGGCTTGCTCGCGAAAGCGGTGTGTCAGTCAACGATGATGTCGACTGACACA
>NZ_JBSVWS010000167.1:0-12873 GCF_054071155.1 Pseudomonas sp. SDO5532_S415
TGATCGCATTTCAATGTGGGAGCGAGCCTGCTCGCGAAGGCGGCATCCGTTACACCGAATACTTCAGAGTAAAAGCATGACCTCGCTGAACCTCACTAACCTCACCTGGTCCCCCCTGGGCCACGGCCACTGTCATCACCAGTTCCGGTTGCGGGATGCCTCGCTTCACGTGGCCGCCGGTGAGTTCGTCGGTTTGATCGGCCCCAACGGCAGCGGCAAGACCAGCCTGCTGCGTTGTGCGTGGCGCTTCAGCAAACCGGAAAGCGGCGAGATCAGGCTCGATCACTACAACGTCTGGCAACAGTCATCACGCTGGTGTGCGCAACGCATCGCCGTGGTATTGCAGGAGTTTCCCGATGCCTTCGGCCTGACCGTCGACGAAGTGGTCGCCATGGGCCGCACGCCGCACAAAGGCCTGTTCGATGGCGATACCCTGGAAGATCGAAACCTCGCAACCCGAGCCTTGGAATCGGTCGGCCTCAAGGGCTTCGAAGATCATGCCTTCTCCACCCTTTCCGGCGGAGAAAAGCAGCGCGTGATTCTTGCCCGCGCCCTGGCCCAACAGCCGCAATTGCTGATCCTCGACGAACCGACCAACCACCTCGACCCGCGTTATCAACTTGAGCTGTTGCAGTTGGTCAAGCGCCTGAAGATCGGCACCCTGGCGAGCATCCACGACCTCAATCTGGCCGCAGCCTTCTGTGATCGACTGTACGTGATCAACCACGGCAGCATCGTCGCCAGCGGCACGCCGAAAGAAGTCCTGACCACCGAATTACTGCGCAACGTATTCGGCGTCGAAGCGCTGATCGATGAACACCCCTTGCACGGCTACCCACGAATCACCTGGATAACCCAACCATGATTTTGCGTCCCCTGCTGTACCTTTCCTTGCTGCTGGGCAGCGCCCAGGCGTTTGCCGAAGCCACCCACTACCCGCTGACGATTCAGAGTTGCAACCGCGCTGTGACCTTCCAGCAAGCACCCAAACATGCCGTCAGCCACGATATCAATATGACCCAGATGATGCTCGCCCTCGGCCTCAAACCGCAGATGGCCGGTTACAGCGGCGTGTCTGGCTGGAAGTCAGTGACGCCCGAGATGCACGGCATCCTCGACGGATTGCCTGAACTGGCGGCCAAGTATCCGTCGGTGGAAACCCTGCTCAATGCCAACGTCGATTTCTTCTTCGCCGGGTGGGATTACGGCATGCGCGTGGGCGGTGATCTCACGCCGCAAACCCTGCAACCATTGGGCATCAACGTCTACGAGCTGACCGAGTCCTGCGCCTTTGTAATGAAGCGTCCACCGGCGACGCTGGAAGACACGTACAACGACCTGCGTAACCTCGGGAAAATCTTCGACGTGCAGGATCGCGCCAATGCCGTGATCAGCCAGATGCAGGTGCAAGTCGCCGTGATTCGCAAAAACCTGCCCGCCGACAAGCCACGGGTGTTCCTGTACGACAGCGGCGAAGACCGGGCCATGACCTCGGGTCGCCTGGGCATGCCGCAAGCGCTGATCGACGCGGCCGGCGGACGCAACGTGCTCGATGATGTCGAGGCGAGCTGGACCCGGGTCAATTGGGAGAACGTGGTCGAGCGCAATCCGCAGGTGATCGTGATCGTCGATTACGGCGAAGTCACCGCCGATCAGAAGGTGCAGTTCTTGCTTGATAACAAGGCGCTGCAATCAGTGGATGCCATCAAGCATCGGCGCTTCATCGTCATCCCTTACGTGCAGGCCACGCCGGGCATCGACAACGTGCTCGCGGTCGCCACGTTGGCCAAGGGTTTCCACGGCGAATGATCAATCGTCGCTACGCCTTGTTGCTGATCGCCCTCGGCGCGCTGTTGCTGGTGTCGTGCGTGGTGTCGCTGGGTTTCGGCCCCGCGCGGGTGCCGGTGGACGTCGTGTGGCGGATTCTGCAGCACAAGCTGTTCGGTTTCGGCGTGCCCGACTGGAGCGCCGGGCAGGAGCACATCGTCTGGCTGATCCGCGTGCCGCGCATGCTGCTCGGTGCGTTGGTGGGTGCCGGGCTGGCGCTGATCGGCGCGGTGTTGCAAGCAGTGACGCGCAACCCGCTGGCTGATCCGCATTTGCTCGGGGTCACCTCCGGCGCCACCCTCGGCGCGGTGATCGTGGTGCTGCATGTCGGTGAAATTGTCGGCCTGTTGACCTTGCCCATCGCCGCCTTCATCGGGGCGTTGTTGAGCATGCTGGTGGTGCTGATGATCGCCAGTCGCCACGGTCGGCTGGACAGTGATCGTCTGCTGCTGTGCGGCGTGGCGGTATCGTTTGTGATGATGGCGATCGCTAACCTGCTGCTGTTTCTCGGCGATCACCGCGCCAGTTCCGCGGTGATGTTCTGGATGCTCGGCGGGCTCGGGCTGGCGCGCTGGGAACTGCTCGCCGTGCCGGCTGCCAGCGTGTTGCTCGGGTTGGTGCTGCTGCTGGGTATGGCGCGGTCGTTGAACGCCTTGATGGCGGGCGAGCAGACGGCTGTGACGCTGGGGTTGAACGCCCGAACGGTACGATTGTGGGTGTTCGTGATCGCCTCGCTGATGACCGGGGTGCTGGTGTCCATCAGCGGCTCGATTGGATTTGTCGGGTTGATGGTGCCGCATATTGCGCGGCGCCTGGTTGGGGCCGAACACCGGCGGTTGCTGCCGATGTGCGTGTTGCTTGGTTGCGTGTTTCTGGTTTGGGTCGATGTTGCCGCACGAACAATGATTGCCCCCGAAGACTTGCCCATCGGCGTCGCCACCGCTGCCATTGGCGGGCTGTTTTTCATCGGCCTGATGCGCAACAGATGAGTAGTATCTGTCGCGCAATGGATAGCCGGATAATCAGAGCTCGTCCCGATGCCAGACAATCCCGAGACCGGGTGACTGGTGCCGACGCTCGCGCCACTTGACGCCCATGCGACCTGACTGCTTCCAGTAGTAACCGGCAATCAGTACCCTGAAGTCCCCAAGATCAATGAGCCTGGAAATAAAGTCTCCCGAGGAAAGCTGAGCCTGCCATGCTCCGTCCTTGAACTCGACCGCTTTCATCGACAGTAAGTCGTTTTCTGCGTGTGTGTAGACGGGCGTGTATCGAAGCAACACACCGTGAGGGGTGGAGTAGTAAAAGTCCTTGATCGCGAATCCTCTGTCCTTGAGGTACCGGGTATGTTCACGCACCATTGAAGGTGAAGCGAAATTGGCATAGACCTGTTCGATATCCGGGACGAGTGTCGTGTTGCCTGACAAGTACAACTGATGGCTTGCCACAAGCGTGTAGCCGTCGGGATAACGAGGGGACGGTCTCTGGCGCGTCGTAAGCGGATCATTCGCCTTGCGGAAAATCCGGGTAACGGGACTCTCTCCGCTCGCGGTACTTGCCAGGGGCTCGAGCGGGACGAAACGGGACGTTCGACTCAGTAACGATGACGTTCGGCTAAGTATCGCGCTCTCAAAACCGGTATCGCCCTTCTCTACGCTGCCTGCACGTTGCTGGATATAGCGGGCGGCATCATCGGCATGATGAAAAATCGGCCCCAATGCCGGCACCGGGTCGGCTGCCCAACGTTCACTGTCGGGCGCATCCGCCAGGCGCGGTTGCCACTTCTCGTCGACTACCCCATGCCGTGACCAGTAGGCACTGGTCACGATGACCTCGAGTTTCCCGGCCCGTGCCATACGTTGGATATAACCCGGTTGGTCCAGCCTGCCTCGCATGTAGTCATGCTCATCCTGCCTCGCCCGCTCCAGGGATGAGAACTGGTTAGGTCTCAACTCGACCTGACCAAAAGCGTCGTAAAATTCGCCAGGCTCAAAGGCCGCCATGTCGAATCGCAGCAACGCGCCATCGGCGCAAGAGAAATAAACCGGCTTGTATCCTTGAGACGTATAGGCAGCCGTACACACCTGCTGCACCAGTATCGGCGAAGGAATGAACTGACGCGGGTCATCTTCCTGTACACCTTCCGGGGCGGCTGCCGAGCGCAGATAAAGTGCTTGTACGGCATAACCATCGGGCAGTGCACTTTCGGGGAATACACGATCGAGGGCCATCCTGGAATGCTGGTTCTCAACCGGCAGAGTGCCGGTAAAAACGCCGTCCCGAGCGTTCCACAAAATGAAACCGAAGGTCGGGAGCCAGGTGTGGCGCGGGCCTTCATTCACATAGCGCGCCGCCGCGTCCTGTTGAATGAATGCCGGGCTGCACGCGGGAGCCGCCACTGCCTTGTCATAGTCACCCACCGGACCAGTCGCGACGGCTGGATAAGGAGCCCAGCGGGTAACCGGGCCACTTGATCCCCATAACCGACTGCCGGTGACAACATGCAGATAACCTGCCTGTGCCAGGGAATCGACCCAATCACTGGGCGTCAACGCACCACTGTGGATCTGCTGTTTGATTTTCTTGCCATCGAGGTCGGCCGGCAATCGCTGGTTATCTGTCAGGATATTCGAGAGGTCGGCACGCAAACGGCTCAGTACACCCGCGTCATATCGAATCAATGAGCCATCAGGCCCGAACAGGTACTCACTCAATTTCGCGCCGGGGCGGGTAAACGCCGAGTACAGCGTATCGACCGACAACATATTCAAGTAGGTCTGCTTCTGAATTTCGGCAAAAACCAGCGGCAATTCTGCCGCCCTGCGTGCTCGGTAACGCGCTACGACGTGACAACCTTCGGGAAACAGTTTTGAACGAATGCTTTCATCCGGGAAAATCAGCTGAACATCGAAGTCTTCCTGAGGCACCTCAACCGGATCGGTGGCCAGGTAAAGACCATCCCCCCTTTTCAGTACCACGCCACCCAACAGCTTGTTCGAATGATCAGGCAGCCGGGACTGGACATACGCCACAGCATCGTCCTGCTGACTGAATGCCGGGCTTAGCCAGCGACGCTCCAGGTTCATAAAGGGCTGCCAATGGAGATCCACGGGCCAGGGCCTGTCCCAACACAGACTCGTGCGCATGACGTTCAATTGGCCATGGCTGGCGACCAACCGGACAAAATCCACAGCCGGCAGCCTTCCGCTGGCGAGGTTTCGCTTGATGTCTTCCAGTCCCATACTGGGCGTATCGTTATCGAACAGCTTGCTACCCCTGCGATTTTCAAATTTCAGGAGCGCACCATCCTGAGTGGATATGTAAAGCGGGATGGGCGTGTCTGGTTCCGTGACCGGGCGGCGCCGCGAGTAGTAGACAGCTATATAGAGATCATCAGGCGAAATGAAGTATTGCGACAACCAGGAACCGGATTTGTCTGAAGGGTGCTTGACCCGCTGTCGCGAGTAAAAGAACGCGTGTCCATTGAAGCTTTCAGGGTACCGATAGGAATGCGGCGTGCTGGTAACGCCGAACAGACTCTCTGCCTGGAACACATTGTTTGTTTCGTCGCTGACAGGAATCAGTTCGGAGGCGACGTACTCCTCGCGATCCTGTTGTTTGAGGATAAAACCGAACCACGCCTTTTCCTGATCGTGCAGGCGCACGTCATGGAAATACCGATCCAGTGCGGCGTCATCTGCCGAAGAAAAAACCGCTCCGAACGCTACTTGCCTGGGGCGTATCCATTTCCACGGCGAGGCAGGGACGGACCATGCCGCCGTCACTGGCCCACGCTCCCCCCACAGTTCACTGTTCACGACAACACTCAATCGGCCGGCGGCTGCCTGCTCCCTGATGAAGTTGCTCGGCATCGCAACACCAGTCTCCAGCTCGGCGACGAGTGGCCCCGGTTGTTTCGCCGAACCCAAGCGTTTCTCCAGATCCCGCGCACCGGTCGTCTCGGCAGGCTCGAATTTCACCAGACTTTTTTGGGCACCGGATAAATAGAGAGGCATCTCATCGAGCAAAACCTGCCTCATCTCTTCGACACTGAATGTCTGCAAACTAAGGGCTGCTTCTTGCCGGGACCACTTCAACCTGTCCACTTTCCCGGGATCAAGCCGTGACAGTGCTTCGTGCGAGACATATCGCCCCACCAGGACATGGTCGATAGGAAAAATCAGACGTCCTTTGTTGTCGCTCGGATAAAACTGCCCAGGGCTGACGGACTCGATCCCGCCCTCTAGCGGTTCGGTTGCAATGAAGCGCTTATCATCGCGTTGAAAAATGTAACCCGCGTACTGACGGTCACGCCAATTGCCAATCCGCTCGTGGACATAACGAGCGGCATCATCGACCGATAAAAACGCAGGGCTCAACGTCGGCCAGGGAAAAGCGGCGAAGGGCGCCCAGTCGAGTCCGACCGGCCCTAATCGGTCCCACAACTTACTGCCGCGCAACACTTCCAACCGCCCGGCCAGCGCCAGCGTCGAGACGAACTCGCGCGGGCGAAGGGTCCCGGCCTGCATCCTGGCTTGAAGGCCACCATCGCCAAAGGTGCCATCAGCCTTCTTCACGCTCAGCGCCGCTTCAATCTCGGAACCGCTGAAGCTGTACTTCAATATCGAACTGTCCCTGGCCTGCATATACAGCGACAAAGATTTACCGGCTTCGGATAACGGTTTGCTCAAGGCCTGAGATGCAATGGCCGTAGCCATCTCACCCGGCGTGAAGAAGTTCTCGTAGAGCCAGGCCTGAATGGGGGGGAAAAGGGCGGGGTCGGGACGGGACGCGTAATAAAATCCCTCCAGCACATAGCCGGCCGGCAGCTTCACCCGTCCATCGTCACCGCGAGGAAAAAACCGGACCGGATCCCATGACGCTTGACCGGCGGGACGGGCCTGGGTCGCGATGTACTCGTTGGCCGCCAGCTTTTTGAGCACCAATCCGGAAGTCCGGGCGCTTTTTTCCTTCAATGCTGCGAGCACAGCCTGCTGGGCGCTGCCGCAAATGCGAGTCATCAAAGGCCACTCTGTTATCACCCCCTTGGAAAAGGCTTTGCCTGGCTGCCAGTCCGGCGGGACTTTGCCGACGGAGCCCACCCAATCGGCATTGGACACAATGACTTTAAGCTCACCGATCGAAGCGACCTTTCTGATGACGTTCGCCACTCCGAATACACCGACAGGGTTATCACGCGGCGCACCGGCTTTAAGCCAGAGGTAATAGCTGAACTCCTCTTTCGTACCGCTGGGCGAATACTTCAACAGCACCCCGTCAGGACCCGACAGATAGGCGCTGCGAAAAAAACTGCGCTCCGAGACATCGGAAATGAAATCCATATCGGAGAAGAAGTTGAGGAAAAGTCTGAGAGTGACTTCATCCTGGCCAGGATTGGCCGCCCGGACTTTGTCGAGAGCCGGTGGATGCGAATGGACATTCGCGACGCAGGTATATCCTGCAGGATGCACATAGTTTCCGTTGGCATCGGTATCCAGAATGGTCCTGAAATCAAACGTGTTCACCTCGCCTTGCACAGGCTGGGTGGCTGCAAAATCGCCATCCGGCAATTGCACGATCACACTTCCATATTCCCTGTCCGCATTGGCAGGGATCTGGCCATGGACCCAATAAGCGGCATCCTCCTCCGTCAGGAAACCCGGACTGAGCTTTGGAAACCTGGTTTTGGAAGGTAGTACTGCGGCACGAACTTCCCGGCCTGACATGTCATTCATGATAAAAATCCTGCGAAAGAGTATCGGGATAACTACCGAATGAGTGTCGCCATGCGTGCGCCTTGATCAGCGGTACATATCTATCGTTTGTGTATCCAGGCTTTTTGAGTGCTCACCCTCAGGTGCAGCACCATTTGCGCGCAGACAGGCGCACCCGACCCACCTCTCTGCCTGTTAATAGTGCAGCGCTGCTTGTGCCAGCCCATGTTTACCCTTCTGGACAAGGCATTCTCGTCGTTGGGCACAGCCCTTGCTAAAGACCCTTCAGTCGTCCGCATCTGCCAACCAGAAAAATTAAACGTTCATGGAGATCGCACAATGAAGCGTCGCAGTTTGATCAAGGCTTTCACACTCTCGGCAAGCATTGCCGCGATGGGCATGACCTGGACTGTCCAGGCGGCCGAGACCATCAAGGTTGGTATCCTGCATTCGTTGTCCGGCACCATGGCGATCTCCGAAACGTCGCTCAAGGACATGGCGTTGATGACCATCGATGAGATCAACGCCAAGGGTGGCGTGAACGGCAAGATGCTGGAGCCGGTGGTGGTCGACCCGGCGTCGAACTGGCCGCTGTTTGCGGAAAAAGGCCGGCAGTTGCTGACCCAGGACAAGGTGGCGGTGGTGTTCGGTTGCTGGACTTCCGTGTCGCGCAAATCGGTGTTGCCGGTGTTCGAAGAACTCAATGGCCTGCTGTTCTACCCAGTGCAGTACGAAGGCGAAGAGATGTCGCCGAATGTGTTCTACACCGGCGCCGCGCCGAACCAGCAAGCGATCCCCGCCGTCGAGTACCTGATGAGCGAAGAAGGTGGTAGCGCCAAGCGTTACTTCCTGCTTGGCACTGACTACGTCTACCCGCGCACCACCAATAAAATCCTGCGCTCGTTCCTGCACTCCAAAGGCGTGGCCGACAAGGACATCGAAGAGGTCTACACCCCGTTCGGCCACAGCGATTACCAGACCATCGTGGCCAACATCAAAAAATTCTCGGCCGGTGGCAAGACCGCTGTGATTTCCACAGTCAACGGCGACTCCAACGTGCCGTTCTATAAAGAGCTGGCCAACCAGGGGTTGAAAGCCACCGACGTTCCGGTGGTGGCCTTCTCGGTAGGTGAAGAAGAGCTACGCGGCATCGACACCAAGCCGCTGGTGGGCAACCTTGCGGCGTGGAACTATTTCGAGTCGGTCGAGAACCCGGCCAACCAGAAATTCGTCGCCGACTGGAAAGCCTATGCGAAGAAACACAACCTGCCGGGCGCCGATAAAGCGGTGACCAACGACCCGATGGAGGCCACCTACGTCGGCATCCACATGTGGGCGCAGGCGGCTGAAAAAGCCAAGTCCACCGACGTCGACAAAGTCCGCGAGGCCCTGGGCGGCCAGACCTTTGCCGCACCATCGGGCTACACCCTGACCATGGACAAGACCAATCACCACCTGCACAAGCCGGTGATGATCGGCGAGATCCAGGCCGATGGTCAGTTCAACGTGGTGTGGCAGACCGAAGGCCCGATCCGCGCCCAGCCGTGGAGCCCATTCATCCTGGGCAACGACAAGAAGCCTGAGTATGCGGTGAAGAGCAACTGAGCCACTGGATGTCGGACCTGACCGCACAACTCAGGCCCGACGATTTCCCCTGTGGGAGCAAGCCTGCTCGCGAAGAGGTCCTGACAGTCGACATTGAGGGTGAATGTCAGACCGCTTTCGCGAGCAGGCTCGCTCCGACAATGTCCGCGTCAAGGCGATTCTCTATGCCCACTGCCCTTTTCCGCTTCATTCTTGCCATTGCATTTCTTTTGCCGATGGCCTCGTTCGCCGGTGACGCCGACGACTTCGTCGCCGCCAATCCCGCGCAGCAAGCCAAACTGCTTGAAGCCTGGGCCACGCAGCCCGATCCGGCGCGCATCGAGCTGATCAACGCCCTGCAACAAGGCGAGTTGACCGTCGATGGCCAGCCGAAAACCTTGCGCCTGAACAACCGCCTGCGGGGTCTGATCGACACCGCCCTGGCCAGCCACCGACTACTCGCCGCCGACGCGAAAATCCGTCTGGCCGCCGCGCAGCAATTGCAGAAAAGCGCCAAACCCGCGCAGCTCAAATTCCTCGATCAGCAACTGGCGGACGAACAGGATGAAAGCGTCCACGCCGCCCTGAGCCTGGCCCTGGCCAACCTGCAACTGGTGGACGCCAATCCGGCGGTGCGTCTGGCCGCCGTGCGCCTGCTCGGTGAGACCGGCGACCCGCTGGCCCGCACCCGCCTGGAAAGCCTGCTGGATCCGGGCGTGGAAACTGACGCCAATGTGCGCACCGCCGCCGAGACCAGCCTCGCACAGGTCAAACGCAAACTGCTGATGGGCGAACTGCTCGGCCAGGCCTTCAGCGGCATGTCCCTCGGCTCGATCCTGCTGCTCGCGGCACTGGGCCTGGCGATCACCTTTGGCCTGCTCGGCGTGATCAACATGGCCCACGGCGAGATGCTGATGCTCGGCGCCTACTCGACTTACGTGGTGCAACTGATGTTCCAGCGTTACGCGCCGCAGGCCATCGAGTTCTATCCATTGATTGCGCTGCCGGTGGCGTTTTTCGTCACCGCCGGGGTCGGCATGGCGCTGGAACGCACGGTGATTCGCCATCTCTACGGGCGTCCGTTGGAAACCCTGCTCGCCACCTGGGGCATCAGCCTGATGTTGATCCAGTTGGTGCGTTTGCTGTTCGGCGCGCAGAACGTCGAAGTGGCCAACCCCGCGTGGTTGTCGGGCGGGATTCAGGTGCTGCCGAATCTGGTGCTGCCGTACAACCGGATCGTCATCATCGCCTTCGCGTTGTTTGTTGTTGTCCTCACCTGGCTGTTGCTGAACAGAACGCGTCTGGGTCTGAACGTGCGCGCAGTCACACAGAACCGCAACATGGCGGCCTGCTGTGGCGTGCCCACCGGGCGTGTCGACATGCTTGCCTTCGGCCTCGGTTCGGGCATCGCCGGTCTCGGTGGCGTGGCGCTGAGCCAGATCGGCAACGTCGGTCCGGACCTCGGCCAGAGCTACATCATCGACTCGTTCCTGGTGGTGGTGCTCGGTGGTGTCGGGCAATTGGCCGGTAGCGTATTCGCCGCCTTCGGCCTGGGGATCGCCAACAAAATTCTCGAACCGCAGATCGGTGCCGTGCTCGGCAAGATCCTCATCCTCGCGCTGATCATTCTGTTCATCCAGAAACGTCCGCAAGGCCTCTTCGCACTCAAAGGACGGGTGATCGACTGATGAACCAGCCCCTGCTCGTTACCGCGACACAGAAAGCCGGCCCCAAAGTCACGATGGCCGTCGGTATTGTCGTCCTCGCTCTGCTGCTGACGTTGCCGTTACTGTCGTTGCTGCCGGCAGACAGCACGCTACATGTGTCGGCTTACACGCTGACGCTGGTGGGCAAAATCCTTTGCTACGCCATCGTCGCCCTGGCGCTGGACCTGGTCTGGGGTTACGCCGGCCTGTTGTCCCTCGGCCATGGCCTGTTCTTCGCCCTCGGCGGTTATGCGATGGGCATGTACCTGATGCGCCAGGCCTCGGGTGATGGCTTGCCGGCGTTCATGACGTTCCTGTCGTGGACCGAATTGCCCTGGTACTGGACCGGCACCAGCAGCTTCCTCTGGGCCCTGTGCCTGGTGGTGTTGGCGCCGGGTCTGCTGGCGCTGGTGTTCGGCTTCTTCGCCTTCCGATCGCGGATCAAGGGCGTGTACTTCTCGATCATGACCCAGGCCCTGACCTTCGCCGGGATGCTGCTGTTTTTCCGCAACGAAACCGGGTTCGGCGGCAACAACGGCTTCACCAACTTCCGCACGATTCTCGGCTTTGGCATCACCGAACCGGGCACCCGCGCGGTGCTGTTTTTCGCCACAGTATTGTTGCTGGTGGCGAGCCTGTTCATCGGTTGGCGGCTGGCGCGGAGCAAGTTTGGGCGGGTGTTGACCGCGCTGCGCGATGCGGAAAACCGCCTGATGTTCTGCGGCTACGACCCACGGGGTTTCAAGCTGTTCGTCTGGGTGTTGAGCGCGGTGTTGTGCGGCCTGGCCGGTGCGTTGTATGTGCCGCAAGTCGGCATCATCAACCCGAGCGAAATGTCGCCGACCAACTCCATCGAAGCCGCCGTGTGGGTCGCCCTCGGTGGTCGCGGAACCCTTATCGGCCCGTTGCTTGGCGCCGGCGTGGTCAACGGCATGAAGAGCTGGTTCACCGTGGCCTTCCCCGAATACTGGCTGTTCTTCCTCGGCGCGCTGTTCATCGTCGTGACCCTGTACCTGCCCAAAGGCGTGATCGGTCTGCTGAAGAAACGACCTTATGAAAAGAGAGGTGAATAATGAGAGTCACTGCCATGGCTGAATTCATGCTCGAACCGGCCTTCTTCCCGCCGCTGGAACCGAACAAGGACGCCGGCAGCAGCCGCGATGCGATCGGCCTTGGACAGCGCGCCGGCAAAGGCCTGAACACCCGCCACGGCACCATCCTGACCCTGGAAGACATCAGCGTCAGCTTCGATGGCTTCAAGGCGCTGAACGATCTGAACCTGTACATCGGCGTCGGCGAACTGCGCTGCATCATCGGCCCCAACGGCGCGGGCAAGACCACGCTGATGGACGTGATCACCGGCAAGACCCGTCCGAGTCACGGCAAGGCCTGGTTCGGCGAAACCCTGGACCTGACACACATGAGCGAAGTGCAGATCGCCCAGGCCGGTATCGGTCGCAAGTTCCAGAAACCGACGGTGTTCGAAGCCTTGAGCGTGTTCGAGAACCTGGAACTGGCGCAGAAAACCGACAAGTCGGTGTGGGCCAGCCTGCGGGCGCGGCTCAATGGCGAGCAGAAGGATCGCATCGCCGAAGTGCTGGACACCATTCGCCTGACCGCCTCGGTCAATCGCCCGGCAGGCTTGTTGTCCCATGGGCAGAAGCAGTTCCTGGAAATCGGCATGTTGCTGATGCAGGACCCGCAACTGCTGCTGCTCGACGAGCCGGTGGCGGGCATGACCGACGCTGAAACCGAATTCACCGCCGAGCTGTTCAAGACCCTGGCCGGCAAGCATTCGCTGATGGTGGTGGAACACGACATGGGCTTCGTCGGCTCGATTGCCGACCACGTCACCGTGCTGCACCAAGGCAGCGTGCTGGCCGAAGGGTCGCTGGAGCAGGTGCAGGACAATGAGCGGGTGATCGAGGTTTATCTCGGTCGATAAATTTGCGAACACTTATCCAACTGTGGGAGCGAGCCTGCTCGAGAATGCGGTTGGTTAGACAACCCTAATGGCGACCTACCCCCCCTCTTCACCAGCC
>NZ_JBSVWS010000168.1:0-12703 GCF_054071155.1 Pseudomonas sp. SDO5532_S415
TGATGGTGAGTGTGGTCTGACATTAAACGGTGATGCGGACTGACCCCCCTCTTTCGCGGCCATCCCCGCTCCCACAAGGGGACTGCGCTTAATCAGTTGGCTTTCGGTATATTCCTTTTCTTTTTTTTACCCGGTACGCCCATGTCGTCCCTGACACCCCTGAACCATCTGATCACACGTTTCCAGGAGCAGACGCCGATTCGCGCCAGCTCCCTGATCATCACGCTATACGGTGATGCCATCGAGCCCCATGGCGGGACGGTCTGGCTCGGCAGCCTGATTCAACTGCTCGAACCGATCGGCATCAACGAGCGGCTGATCCGCACCTCGATTTTCCGCCTGACCAAGGAAGGCTGGCTGACCGCCGAGAAAGTCGGTCGGCGCAGTTACTACAGCCTCACCGGCACCGGTCGCCGGCGTTTCGACAAGGCATTCAAGCGGGTCTACAGCACCAGCATGCCGGCCTGGGATGGTTCCTGGTGCCTGGTGATGCTCTCGCAGTTGACCCAGGACAAGCGCAAGCAAGTGCGCGAAGAGCTGGAGTGGCAAGGTTTTGGTGCGATTTCGCCGGCGGTGCTGGCTTGCCCGCGCAGCGACCGCACCGATGTCAACGCGACCCTGCTCGACCTCGGCGCCCTTGAAGAAACCATCGTTTTCGAAACCACCGCCCAGGACGTGCTGGCCTCCAAGGCCCTGCGCCTGCAAGTGCGCGAGAGCTGGAACATCGAGGAACTGGCGACCCATTACAGCGAGTTCATCCAACTGTTCCGACCGCTCTGGCAAGCGCTTCGCGAGCAGGAAAACCTGCAGCCGTCCGATTGCTTCCTGGCACGGATCCTGCTGATTCACGAATACCGCAAACTGCTGTTGCGCGACCCGCAATTGCCGGATGAATTGTTGCCCGGTGATTGGGAAGGTCGAGCCGCCCGCCAGTTGTGCCGCAATATTTACCGGTTGATCTACGCCAAGGCCGAGGAATGGCTGAACAGTGCGCTGGAAACCGCCGACGGCCCGTTGCCGGACGTGGGCGAAAGTTTTTATCGACGTTTTGGCGGGTTGAAGTAACTCGTCGTCGTTTAGGGAGAGTCACTGTTCAGGAGAGCATTTGGATTGACGTAGACAATAAAAATAAGCCTGCGTGAGGCCTGCCATGATTTCTACAAACGCACAGCGCCAGGATGGGTTCGATCAGTGGATCCATCAGATCAACCAGATCTGTGGCGCCTTCAACGCCAAACCCTTGGGTGGTGGATTTTCCGGAAAAATCCGCGAATACCGCAGCGATGCGCTCAAGCTCAGCTTCGTCGATGCCTGCCAGGCTCGGTTGTACCGCACGCCGCAGGAAGTCGCGGCGGGCGAGGGCGGCAAGTACTTCGCGGTGTTCCAGCTCGAGGGCACGGCCGGCATGGCCCAGGGCGACGACAAGGTGCTGTTGTCGGCCGGTGACATCACCCTGATCGATGCCGCGCGGCCCAGTGATTTCACCTACAGCGAAAACTCCCGGCAATTGTCGCTGATCCTGCCCTATCAATTGGTGGAGCAAACCCTGCGCTTCAACCGGGTCAAGTGCGGGCACCGGATCGCCGCGACATCGCCCATCGCCATGCTCTCGCACCGTCTGATCCTCGACGCCACGCGCCAGCCGGACCTGAGCCGCCAGGAAAGCGAAGCGACCCTGGAGGCGATTGTCAGCCTGCTGCGTCCGGCGATCAGCCAGACAGACGATTGCACGGACCTGCACGAGCGCACCTTCCGCAAGACCCTGAGCTTCATCGACCAGCACATCCGCTCCGAAGAACTGTGCCCGGAATGGCTGGCGCGGGAAGTCGGCATGTCGACCCGTGGCCTGTACCGGATGTTTGCCAAAAAAGGCCTGGTGGTGGCGCGTTACATCAAGAACCGCCGCCTGGACCTGTGCGCCGAATCCTTGCGCCAATCGGGCAAGGAACAGAAGCTGTCGGTGCTGGGGTACTCGTGGGGGTTTTCCGATTCGAGCTACTTCTCGACCGCGTTCAAGTCGCGCTTCGGCATTGCGCCGGGGGAGTACCGCAAACAACACGCTTGAGATCTTTCTGCAGACTCAATATTCCTGTGGGAGCGAGCCTGCTCGCGAAAGCGGAGTGTCAGTCGACATCATTGCCATCTGATACACCGCCTTCGCGAGCAGGCTCGCTCCCACAGTTTTTTGTGTGCAGCCTCTGAGCCTTGAGCAAAGCTTGCATGGTTATTTCGGGGAATTGAGGTTCAACGTCGGCGTTTCATCAAAGAAATTCCACGGTTTCAACAGCACATGCACCCACTCGGTCGGCATGATCGGCCACTCTTCGGCCCGAGCGACGTGGGTGGTGCCGGTGGTGAGCCAGACCACATCGTCGGTGTTTTCGATGGAGTGGTTATCCTGGGTAAACTGCCCCAGGCCCGAGTCCTTGTCCGAGCGGTTCGGGTATTTGCCTTCCGGGTACTTCTCTTCCGGGTTGTACTGCGTCACCCACAGCTGCTTGTCCATGAAGCTCAGGCGGTGGTAGAGCCATTCGTCCTTGCCGAAGTTGGCGCCCTTGGCCACCGGGTGCGTGCCGCCGGCATAGGGAATCAACTGATAGGAAACCGGGTTGCCGACCTTGTTTTCCTTGCTGAAGTTGGTCAGCAGGCGCACCGTCGACGGGTCGAATTTCTGCGCGGCCTGTTGTTCGGTGCTGACCACTTTGGTTTCGGTCTGCATGGTGCTGGTGCGCGGGCCGCCACGGTCGTTGGGCAACACCACCGGGTTCACTTCCACCAGCGAATTGCTTTCGCCGTCCACGTCCATGTCGAGGCGGAAGTTGTAGATGTGCTGGTGGGTGGTGCCGACGATGTTGTGGTCAAGCAGGGTGCCGTAGCGCGTGTCTTCCTTGGCGGTTTCTTCGTGCATGGTCCTGGATTTCACGCCCTTGACCGCTTCGATCCCGGTGGCGCCGGCGTCGATGCCGATGGTGCCGTTCTGCTGGAAGACCCAGTCGAAAATGTAGTCATAGTTGCCGACGGTGCTGATCCAGCGCACCACCAGTTCACGACGCTCGGTGCTGAGGTTGGGCTGGCCCATCTCCTGGTGTTTGTATTCCGGGCCGGCATAGCGCTCGAACACCGCCATGGCGCGGGGGATCGAGGTCGGCGCGCCGGTGTAGTCGGCGATGGTGGCGTCCAGCAGCACGGCGTTTTCCGGGGCGTCTTTGCCACGGGCGATCGGCGAAGTCAGGGTGCCCATGCCGTAGTCGCCGGAATCCAGGTAGGCCTTGAAGTACCAGCCCACGTCCGGATCGCCGTAAGGCACGATCATGCCGCCCAGGGAGCCTTCGTACATGATTTTGCGTTTCTTGCCCTTGTCGTCGTAGGTGACGGTGGACAGGATCGGACCGACCCGCGAATCGAGGCGAACGTGGAAGTCCCAGTTCTGCCAGTGAATGCTGTTGCCGGTGATGGTGTAGTTCTTGCCCTCGGGCTCGATGATTTCCAGGGGCTTGACCGCCACGCCCTTGCGGCCGCGACCGTCATAGGGTGTCGGTTTCATCGGCACCGGAATCAGCGCTTCGTCTTCGATCTTGATCAGCTTTTTCTGTTCCAGATCGACAATCGCCACCAGGCCTTCGATCGGGTGCGCCCAATAGTTGCCGTCATCGACATTGAGGTAGCTGACGATTTTCAGCAGGCGCTTGTCCTGCGCCAGGCCGTCCTTGCCGTCGAAGTAGCCGACGGTCAAGGGCGTGGCCACCACTTTCTTCACATCGTTGATGCCGCGCTTGGCCAGGGCTTGTGCGTATTCCGGGCTGGTCTCGACAGCGGTTTGCACGGTGGCGAAGTCGTCCAGCAGGACCATGCCGTGGGCACCTTCAATCGGTTTCCAGGACTTGAGCTCCTTGCTGTCCAGATCCACCAGCGCTTCGATCACATGCTTGCCGTCCAGCACCACGATATTGGCCTGGCGTGGCTGGGTGACGTTTTGCCCGGTGTAGACGAAGTTCCACACCTGGTCTTTTGGCGGCGCCTTGATCGAGACTTCGGTGAAGCGGAAACCGGGCTTGTAATGCTCGGACTTCTTGACGATGTCCACCGCCGCGGTGATTTCGGCCGCGCTCAACGGGTTGAGCGGGTTGGGGCGGGTTTCCACGACAAAGGTCGTGTCCAGGCCGGACTGGAACACCTGGTTGATGAAGTCCTTGGACATGAATGCCGTCTTGTCCTTGAACACCACCGGCACCGTCAGCTCGATGCGTTTGCCATTGAGCATCGCCACTTTGCTGTTCGGCTTGACCTTGAGGTAGACCCCGTCCTTGGCGATGGTGAACAGGTCGGCGTAGTCGTCCCATTTGACCGTGGCGCCAAACTCCTCGAGGCCCGCTTGCAGCGGTACCATTTCGGCGTGACCGCCGTGGGCCAGGGCATCGCCCGCCCAATAAGGCAGGCCGAGGGTGCCCAGGGTAATGGCCAGCGCAAGCCGGGCCAGCGGTTTTCTGTTGCGCAATGCAAGGGAGGTGAACATATCTGGGTTCCTTCGGAAAAATCCGGTGTCAGGCATGCCAGCACTTTGCTACAGGTGGTGAATGGCTGCATTGGAATTGCTGCCAGATTCCTTTGGATTTGTGCCGCAATCAGCTTTCCCGACTGACGGAGGCTTGGCAAGCGGACAAAGCGCCTTGCTGCCCGGGTCGACCGGTGGCGCCGGCAGTCATTGCTTCTGGTTAATAGGAAGCATTACTATTCACGCCCCGTTTACACAGCATGCCGCAATGACCCCCAAGCTGCCCCGCAGACATGGCTTTTTCGAGCATTACGAAGAGTTGGTTGGCACCTGGACCCGTCGCCTGAGAAATCGTCAGCAGGCCGAGGACCTGGCCCACGATACCTTTGTACGCGTGCTTGAGTCCGATTCGGCGGCGGTGCAGCAACCCAGGGCGTATCTGCATCAGACCGCGCGCAATATTGCGGTGGATGGTTATCGGCGTGAGGATCGGCGGGGCGCCATGGAGTCAGAGGCGATCGATGAAAGTGTGTCGTCATCCGGCGACCCGGAGCATTACATGCATGCGATCCAATTGGCCGATTCCATCGAACGGGCGCTCACCGAGCTTCCGGTCAACTGCCGCAAGGTGTTTGTCTGGCAGAAAATCGAAGGCCTGACCCAGGCCGAAATCGCCGAGCGCCTGGGACTGTCCAAGAACATGGTGGAAAAGTATATGATCCGCACGCTGCGGCATTTGCGCGACCGCCTTGAAGGACTCTACCCATGAGTGGCCGCGCTT
Organism: Pseudomonas sp. SDO5532_S415; assembly: GCF_054071155.1. Lineage (NCBI taxonomy): Bacteria > Pseudomonadati > Pseudomonadota > Gammaproteobacteria > Pseudomonadales > Pseudomonadaceae > Pseudomonas > Pseudomonas sp. SDO5532_S415. The sequence continues at coordinate 5,274 of NZ_JBSVWS010000168.1, forward strand.
TCTCATCCCCAGCCAAACAGGAACTTCCATGATGGATACTCGTGATTGTGCGTGCGGGCAAACAACGGTTCGCGATGAAGCGGCGCAGTGGTTTGTGCGTTTGCAGGAACCTGCCGTCGATGTCGAAGTGTATCGTCGCTTCGAAACATGGCTGGACGAACACCCCCAACACCGAAACGAATTCGAATTGCTCCAGGGCCTGTGGAAGGCCGCCGATCGGGTGCCGGCGGCGCGTCTGCGAGCGTTGTGCGAAGAGGCGCCGGCCCGCAGCAAACGTCGGCCGATGGTGCGCTACGCGGTGGCCGCCAGTGTGCTGGCGGTGGCGCTCGGGTTGGGGCTGTTCAGCGGCTTGAATCAGCCGTCGCCTTACACAGCGGAGTTTTCCACGGCCCTGGGCGAACGCCGCCAGGTGGCGTTGCCGGATGGTTCGGTGGTCGACCTCGACAGCCGCAGCCGGATTCAGGTACGTTTTGAAAAAAAACGGCGCGCCATCGAGCTGACCGAAGGCGAGGCGATGTTCAGCGTCCAGCATGACAGCCGCCGGCCGTTTGTCGTCGAAGCCGGAAACGGCAAGGTCACGGTCACCGGCACCCGCTTCGATGTGCGCCGGGGCGCGACCGATACCCGGGTGGTGGTGGAGCAGGGCACGGTCAAGGTGCAAGGTCGCTCGGCGGCCGAGCACGATTTCATCAGCCTCACTGCGGGCCTGGGCACCCATGTCGATGGCCAGGGCAAGGTCGCGGTCGCCTATGCGGTCAACCCGGCGGAACTGACGGCCTGGCGCAACGGCAAACTGGTGTTCAACAACGCCAGCCTGGCCGATGTCGCCGAACAGGTCTCGCGTTATCGGGAAAAGCCGCTCAAGGTCGGCAACGCGACGGTGGGCAATCTGCGCCTGACCAGCGTGTTCAAGTCCGACAACACCGATGCGCTGCTCAAGGCCTTGCCGAGCATCCTTCCGGTGGCCGTGCGCACCCTCGATGACGGCAGTCAGGAAATAATTTCAAAATAACATTCAGGTTTTTTTCGAGTTCATCGTCTTCCTGTTCAACTGCAACTGGTTTGCATTAACAAACGCACACTCTTGCGATCCACAGGAATACGTTCGACGTGAATAAATCCACCGCTAAAAACAAAACCTTCCCTTGGTTGCCGCTGGCGCTCGCGCTGGCGGTCAACGGTGCGATGCCCCAGGCATTCGCCGCCGACGCCATCCATATCCAGGCGCAACCCTTGGGGCAGGCCTTGACTCAGCTGGGTCAGCAAACCTCGTTGCAGGTTTTCTTCAGCCCTGACCTGGTGGCCGGCAAGCAAGCACCTGCGGTGGACGGCAATCTCTCGCCGGAAGAGGCGCTGCGCCAGTTGCTGCAAGGCAGCGGCCTGCAATATTCGATCGATGAAGGTTCAGTGACCCTGATGCCGGCACCGAGCCAGGCGTCCAATGGCCCGCTGGAACTGGGCGCGACCGACATCAAGGTGGTCGGCGACTGGCTCGGCGACGCCGATGCCGCCGTGGTGCAGAACCACCCTGGTGCGCGTACCGTGATCCGCCGTGAAGCCATGATCGAGCAGGGCGCGATGAACGTCGGCGACGTGTTGAAGCGCGTACCGGGTGTGCAAGTGCAGGAGGCCAACGGCACCGGCGGCAGTGACATTTCCCTCAACGTCGGCGTGCGTGGCCTGACCTCGCGTCTGTCGCCACGCTCCACCGTGCTGATCGACGGCGTGCCTGCGGCGTTCGCGCCCTACGGCCAGCCTCAACTGTCCATGGCGCCGATTTCCTCCGGTAACCTCGACAGCATCGACGTGGTACGCGGTGCCGGTTCCGTGCGCTACGGGCCACAGAACGTGGGCGGCGTGATCAACTTCGTGACCCGTGCGATTCCGGAAAAAGCCTCCGCTGAAATCGGCACCACCCTGGAAACCTCCCAGCACGGTGGCTGGAAACACATCGACACCGCATTCATGGGCGGCACCGCCGACAACGGCATGGGTGTGGCGCTGTTGTACTCCGGCGTGAATGGCGACGGCTACCGTGAACGCAACAACGGCAACGACATCGACGACGTGATCCTCAAGACCCACTGGGCGCCCACTGACGTCGACGATTTCAGCCTCAATTTTCACTACTACGACGCCAGCGCCGACATGCCCGGTGGCCTGACCCAGGCGCAATACGACGCCGATCCGTTCCAGTCCGACCGTAACAACGACAACTTCAGCGGCCGCCGCAAGGATGTGTCGTTCAAGTGGATCCGGCAGATCGACGACCGTACCCAGGCCGAAGTGCTGACCTACTACTCCGACAGCTTCCGTGGCAGCAACATCGCCGCCCGCGACCAGAAGACCCTCGGCTCGTTCCCGCGCACCTACTACACCTACGGTATCGAACCGCGGGTGTCCCATGTGTTCGACGTCGGCCCGACCACCCAGGAAGTCAGCGTCGGTTATCGCTACCTGAAGGAAGGCATGCACGAGGAAGCCAGCCGTCTGGGGCTGAACAGCGCCAACGAACCGGTAGTACGTCCGGGTTCCGATGGGCACGTCTATCAGGACCGTACCGGTGGCACTGAAGCCCACGCGGTGTATGTCGACAACAAAATCGATGTCGGCAACTGGACCATCACCCCGGGTGTACGTTTCGAACATATCCAGACCGAATGGCATGACCGCCCGGTGCTCGACACCGCCGGCAAGCCCGTGCAGGAAAAGCGCCGCAGCATCGAGAGCAACGAACCGCTGCCGGCCCTGAGCGTCATGTACCACATGTCCGATGCCTGGAAGCTGTTCGCCAACTACGAAACCTCGTTCGGCTCCCTGCAATATTTCCAGCTCGGTCAAGGTGGCTCGGGTGACGAAACGGCCAACGGCCTGGAGCCGGAAAAGGCCAAGACCTACGAGATCGGCACGCGCTACAACGATGGTGTGTGGGGCGGTGAAGTAACGCTGTTCTACATCGACTTCGATAAAGAGCTGCAGTACATCAGCAACGACGCGGGCTGGACCAACCTCGGCGCGACCACGCACCGTGGCATCGAGGCATCGGTGCACTATGACTTGGCGGCACTGGACCCACGCCTCGAAGGCCTGACCGCCAACGCCGGTTACACCTACACCCGTGCGGTGTACGAAGGTGAGATTCCGGACTTCAAGGGCCGCGACCTGCCGTTCTATTCGCGTCAGGTGGCCACCGCCGGCCTGCGTTACAACATCGACCGCTGGACCTACAACCTCGATGCCTTTGCCCAGTCCAAGCAGCGCTCACCGGGTGTTGCGGTGAACGCCGATGGCAGTTTCACCAACAACTACATCACCGAAGGCACCGCGGATGGTCAGTACGGCGACATTCCAGGTTATGTCACCTGGAACGTGCGTGGTGGCTATGACTTCGGTCCGTCGGTGTCGAACCTGAAAGTCGGCGCTGGGGTGAAAAACATCTTCGACAAACAGTACTTCACCCGCTCCAGCGACAACAACGCGGGCATGTACGTCGGCACACCGCGCACATTCTTCGTGCAGGCCAGCGTCGGGTTCTGATCGACCGAGGCGCCTTCATCGCTGGCAAGCCAGCTCCCACAGGGTTTTGTGTCGTGCTCACATGCAGTGAATGACATAAATCCTGTGGGAGCTGGCTTGCCAGCGATGCTTTTCAGACCTTCAACACTCTCCCGCCAATCGCCACCGCCAGCAGCAACACCGCCATCAAGCCAAAGGCAAAACTCAAGCTGCTGCCATGGGCGATGAAGCCGATCACCGCAGGTCCGGCAAGGATCCCCGCGTAACCCAGGGTGGTAATGGCCGGCACGGCGATGCTTTCCGGCATGACCGTCTGCTTGCCCACAGCGGTGTACAGCACCGGCACGATGTTCGAGCAGCCGGCGCCCAGCAAGGCGTAGCCCACCAGCGCCGCTTCCCAGCTCGGAGCGAATGTCGCCAGAAACAGACCGAGCGCAGCCGTCACCCCACCGAAGACAATCACCCGGGTCGCACCCAGGCGCCGCACGATCGAATCACCGGTCAAGCGACCCACCGTCATGGTCAGCGCGAACGCTGCGTAACCCAATCCGGCATAGGCCGTGTCGATCCCGCGTTCCTGCGCCAGGAACACCGCGCTCCAGTCGAGGGCCGCGCCTTCGGCGAGGAATACGATGAAGCACATCCCGCCAATGAACAGCACGATGCCGTGGGGGACGGCAAATGCCGGCCCCGAACTTTCGCTGCCATAGGGCAACAGGTGCGGCGCGGCCTTGAGCAGTGCGACCAGCAGCAGGACGATCACCACCAGCGTCGCGCCCAGCGGCGAAAGCCCGAGGCCGAGCAGCGCGCTGACGCCCGCCGCGCCGACGATCCCGCCCAGGCTGAACAAGCCATGGAACCCGGACATCATGGTCTTGCCGCTGGCCCGCTCGACGATGACCGCTTGCAGGTTAACCGTCGAGTCCACCGTGCCCAGGCCCGCACCGAACAGGAACAAGGCCGCGATCAGTGCAGGTACCGACGATACCGTCGCCAGCAACGGCAGTGCCGCACAAATCATCAAGGTGCCGCCGCTCAGTACCCGGCGGCAACCGAAGCGCGTGGCCAGAAGGCCGGCCATGGGCATCGCCAGAATCGATCCTACCCCCAGGCACAGCAGCAACAGACCCAGGGTGCCTTCATCCAGTCCGGCCCGGGCCTTGGCGTACGGCACCAGCGGCGCCCATGCGGCGATGCCGAAACCTGCGATGAAAAAGGCGATGCGCGTGGACATCTGTTCCAGGCGTCCCGGAACGAATGAGGTCTGGGTGTTGAGGTTGGTCATATCAATCCTTGGCAAAAAACGTCGCGTCCCTTAGGGACAGTGATCGAACGGGGTGGGTTCGATCAGCGTCCGCATGGTTTCGCGCTCCGACAGGCTGACATCCTTGCACAGCCGGACCGTGTTTCGCGATATGTTGGGCCTGACCGATCATTCCAGCAGGGAGGGCGCCATGGCGCAGATGTACGATGCACGAGGCAATATCTACATGGTGGTGGCGCCGCAAGACTTGCGCCGCAACGGTATCGCCTTGCCCGATCAAGCCAGCGATGCTGCGCAAGTCCGCGAAACATGGGCGCTCGCAGCCATCGAAGCCTGCTGTGCCTGGGCGCCCGGCACGCAACCGCCCGGCAGCAAGGAGCATCGTAGCGATGGTTTGCTGGTCGGGCCGTTCCAGTCGTCGCCACCCTTTGATCTGTTGATCGTGAACACTGACGGTACGCTGGCCGAGCGCAGCGGCAACGGCTTGACGATTTTTTCCCAGGCGCTCAGCGATCAGGGGCTTTTGCCCAGCGACCAGGCGTGTGTGCTCAGGGTTCATCACGACAAGGCCGATGTGCGTTCACCGGGGGAAACGTCGGTGAAAGCGGCGCAGGTCGAAGGCGTGAACGGGTTCTGGCTGGACCTGGGCCAGCCTTCGTTCGGGCCGCAAGCGGTCAGTGCGCATGATGTTGAGGGCGTGGCGTTCAACGCACGCGAACTCAGTCATGTGCAGCCGTTGGCGTCACTCAACGCGGCATGGTCGCGCAGTCAGTTCGCGCGGGTTGGCAATCCGCATTGCGTGACGCTGGTGGATAACGCGGATGCCTTGCCGAGCAATGAGCAGATGCGTGAGTCGCCATTGTCCGAAGGGCTGACGCGTATCGCTTATGCCATGCCGGTGGGCGCGGGGAAGCCGTGTCCGGCGGGGATCAACCTGCAATGGGCGATGCATGAGTCCGGGCAGCGGGTGATTGCGCGGGTGTTCGAGCGGGGTGAGGGGCCGACGGCGTCTTCGGGCACCAGCGCCACGGCGGTGGCGTGTGCGGCGTGGAGGGTGGGCTGGGTGAGCGACGGGGAAGTGAAGGTGGTGATGCCCGGGGGCACGGCGCCGATTTTGCTGGAGCAAGAGCAGGGGGAATTGAGGCGGGTCAGTCTGTTTGGTACGGCGCGCTTGGTGGGGTGATTGTTAGATCGCCTTCGCGAGCAGGCTCGCTCCCACAGGTTTTGTGAACAACACATAACCCATGTGGGAGCGAGCCTGCTCGCGAAGAGGCCCGCCCGGCCAAAGAATAATCAGGCCCATTCCACCACCGGCATCGTCCGCTTCATCAACACCTTGCCGCCGCGCACCGAATACAGCGGCAACCCCTGACTGCGGATCACCTCGTAATCGCTTTCCGCCGACAGGATCAGCAGGTTCGCTGGCCGCCCCGGTTCCAGTCCGTAGCGATTACCCAGCGCCAGGGCCTTGGCGCTGTTGTCGGTAACCAGGTCCAGCGCGCTTTGCAGATTGCGATAACCCAGCATGTGACAGATATGCAGGCCCGCTTCGAGTACCCGCAAAATGTTGCCATTACCCAGCGGATACCACGGGTCGACGATCGAGTCCTGGCCGAAACACACGTTCATGCCGGCTTCGAGCAACTCGTTGACCCGGGTCACGCCCCGGCGTTTCGGAAAATTGTCGAAGCGCCCTTGCAGGTGAATGCTCTCGGTGGGGCAGGAGACAAAACTGATCCCCGAATGCCCGAGCAGGCGGAACAGCTTGGCACAGTAGGCGTTGTCGTAGGAGCCCATGGCCGTGGTGTGGCTGGCGGTGACCCGCGAGCCCATGTCGCGGCTGCGGGCTTCTTCGGCCAGGACTTCGAGAAAGCGTGAGTGCGGGTCGTCGGTTTCATCGCAATGCACATCGACAAGGCAACCGGTGCGCTCGGCCAGGTCCATCAGGAACTTCACCGAGCTGACGCCTTGATCGCGGGTGTACTCGAAATGCGGAATGCCACCGACCACGTCGGCGCCCATGTGGATCGCTTCCTCCATCAAATCCCGACCGTTGCGGTAAGACTCGATGCCTTCCTGGGGAAAGGCGACGATTTGCATATCGATCAGGTGACGGCTTTCTTCGCGCACTTCAAGCATTGCCTTGAGGGCAGTCAACTGCGGATCGGTGACGTCGACGTGGGTACGCACGTGTTGGATGCCATGGGCGGCGAGGGTCTGGATGGTTTTCTTCGCCCGGGTCTTGGTGTCTTCCAGGGTGATAGTCACCTTGCGCTCGCCCCAGCATTCGATGCCTTCGAACAGCGTGCCGCTCATGTTCCAGCGCGGCTCGCCGGCGGTCAGCGTCGCGTCGAGGTGGATATGCGGTTCGACAAAGGGCGGCACCACCAGGTTGCCACCGGCGTCCAGGTCCTCAGGTCCCAGGGTCGGGGCTTCGGTCTGCCGGGCAATGCTGCTGATCAGACCGTTTTCCAGGTACAACTCATGCAGGCCTTCCTGGTTGCGCAGCCGGGCGTTGATGATGTGCATCGGGAGGGTCCTTTTAGAAATCGGGTAATCAATACCTCTAAGTTAGCTCGGCAGTGGCAATCCTCGCCAGTAGGCAGTTCAAATGTGGGAGCGAGCCTGCTCGCGAAGGCGGTATTGCAGT
>NZ_JBSVWS010000169.1:0-12567 GCF_054071155.1 Pseudomonas sp. SDO5532_S415
TTGGGCTGCGAAGCGGCCCCAAAAGAGGACTGCTGCCGCAGTCCAACGGGAGCAAGCTCCCTCGCCACAGCTTGCCGGGTGAGGCATGAAAAAAAGCCCGTCAGGAGACGGGCTTCAATGTGTGACAGCTTTACTAGTTACAGCGGCTTGCCGCGATTACCGTGCTGGCTGACAAAGGTCTGCACGGCTTTCAGGTCGTTCGGCAACACGGTGCAACGCTCGTCTCGCTCAAACAGATCGGAAAGATGCACAGGCAGCTCCAGCGCTTTTCCTACACCGGCTTTTTCCACCGCATCCGGGAACTTGACCGGATGGGCCGTGCCGAGGATCACCATCGGGATATCCAGGCTGCGGCGGCATTCGCGTGCGGCCTTGACGCCGATGGCGGTGTGCGGGTCCAGCACTTCCCCGGTCTGCTCGTAGACTTCGGCGATGGTTTCGCAGGTTTGCGCATCATCCACGGCCAGCGAGTCGAACAGTTTGCGTGCTTCGGTCCAGCGCTCCTGTTCGACGCTGAAGCCTCCGCCCTGCTTGAAGCTGTCCATCAGCCCGGCAATCGCCGCGCCGTTGCGACCGTGCAAGTCGAACAGCAGACGCTCGAAGTTCGACGACACCATGATGTCCATGGACGGCGACAGGGTGGCGTGCAGGGTTTCCTTGACGTACTGATTGCCGCTCATGAAGCGGTGCAGGATGTCGTTGCGGTTGGTGGCGACGATCAACTGGTTGATCGGCAGGCCCATGTTGCGCGCCAGGTAACCGGCGAAGATGTCGCCGAAGTTGCCGGTCGGCACCGAGAACGACACCGAACGCGCCGGGCCACCCAGTTGCAGGGCTGCGTGGAAGTAGTAAACGATCTGGGCCATGATCCGCGCCCAGTTGATCGAGTTCACCGCCACCAGGCGGGTGCCCTTGAGGAAGCCCTGGTCGGCGAAGCTCGCCTTGACCATTTCCTGGCAGTCATCGAAATTGCCTTCGATGGCGATGTTGTGGATGTTCTCACCGAAAATGGTGGTCATCTGCCGACGCTGTACTTCGGAAACGCGGTTGTGCGGGTGCAGGATGAAGATGTCGACGTTTTCGCAGTGCTTGCAGCCTTCGATGGCGGCCGAACCAGTGTCACCGGACGTGGCGCCGACGATCACCACGCGCTCGCCGCGCTTTTCCAGCACGTAGTCGAGCAGACGACCGAGCAGTTGCAGGGCGAAGTCCTTGAACGCCAGGGTCGGGCCGTGGAACAACTCCAGCACCCATTCGTTGCCGTTCAGCTGACGCAGCGGCGCCACGGCGCTGTGGGCGAACACGCCATAGGTTTCTTCAAGGATCTTTTTGAAATCGGCATCAGGGATGCTGCCGGTAACGAACGGGCGCATGACACGGAAAGCCAGCTCGTGATACGGCAGACCGGCCCAGGAAGCGATTTCTTCCTGGGTGAAACGTGGCAGGTTTTCCGGGACGTACAAACCGCCGTCGGTGGCCAGACCGGCCAGCAGGACGTCTTCGAAATTCAGGGCCGGTGCCTGGCCGCGGGTGCTGATATAGCGCATGGGGGCAAACCTTCGGTTTGGGCTTCAAGCTACAAGCTACAAGCTACAAGTTAAAAGCAGCTTGGCTTTTACTTGCAGCTTGCAGCTTGCGGCTTGCAGCTGTGTTAATTCAAATGTTCGACGCGAATCCGGACTACCGGCCCAACCACGCCCTGAAGAGCCTCCAGTGCCTGGATGGCATCGTTGATATGCTGCTCCAGCACGCGGTGGGTCAGCAGGATCATCGGCACCAGGCCGTCGTGCTCCTCGACTTCCTTCTGCATGATCGATTCGATGTTGATCCCGCGCTCGGACAGGATGCTCGCCACCTGGGCCAGTACGCCCGGATGATCCTTGGCCTGAATGCGCAGGTAATAGGCGCTTTCACAGGCTTCGATCGGCAGGATCGGGTGAGCCGACAACGAATCCGGCTGGAAAGCCAGATGCGGTACGCGGTTTTCCGGGTCGGAGGTCATGGCGCGAACCACGTCCACCAGATCGGCGATCACCGACGAAGCAGTCGGCTCCATGCCGGCGCCGGCGCCGTAGAACAGGGTCGAACCGGCGGCGTCGCCGTTGACCATCACCGCGTTCATCACGCCGTTGACGTTGGCGATCAGGCGATCGGCCGGAATCAGCGTCGGGTGCACGCGCAACTCGATACCGGTCGCGGTGCTGCGCGCCACGCCCAGGTGCTTGATGCGATAGCCCAGGGCTTCGGCGTAGTTCACGTCAGCGGTGGTCAGCTTGGTGATGCCTTCGGTGTAGGCCTTGTCAAACTGCAACGGGATACCGAACGCGATGGACGCCAGGATCGTCAGCTTGTGCGCCGCATCGATGCCTTCGACATCGAAGGTCGGATCGGCTTCGGCGTAACCCAAAGCCTGGGCTTCAGCCAGCACGTCTTCAAAGGTCCGGCCCTTCTCACGCATCTCCGTGAGAATGAAGTTGCCGGTGCCGTTGATGATGCCGGCGACCCAGTTGATGCGGTTGGCGGACAGGCCTTCACGGATCGCCTTGATCACCGGAATGCCACCGGCCACGGCCGCTTCGAACGCAACGATCACGCCCTTCTCGCGAGCCTTGGCGAAAATTTCATTACCGTGAACAGCGATAAGCGCCTTGTTCGCGGTGACCACATGCTTGCCATTCTCGATGGCCTTGAGTACCAGCTCGCGGGCAACGGTGTAGCCGCCCATCAGCTCTATGACGATGTCGATCTCAGGGTTCGTGGCCACATCGAAGACATCGTTGGTAATCGCAATACCGGTCGTTTGGAACTGAGGCTTTGGCGTGCGAATGGCAATTTGCGCCACTTCGATCCCACGCCCGGCACGACGAGCAATTTCCTCGGCGTTACGCTGAAGTACGTTGAAGGTACCGCCACCGACGGTCCCTAACCCACAGATGCCTACTTTGACCGGTTTCACTGTGAACTCCCCATAAAACGGCCGACTCGAGGCCGGCCGTGAAAACAGCCGCAGGTTCGCGGCTCTCTATTAATGGCCCGGCGATGTCGCTGCCGGACCATGATCGTCAAGGCTTGCCGTGACGATGCGAATTTTACTTCGCGCCCAACGCCAGTTTGGCGACTTGTGGCGCAGGCTGGTAGCCCGGAATGACCTGACCGTCAGCCAAAACGATGGCCGGTGTGCCGTTCACGCCGATCGACTGGCCGAGGGCGAACTGCTTGGAAACCGGGTTATCGCACTTGGCGGCCTTGATTTCCTTGCCGTCGACCATCTTGTCCATGGCCGCTTTCTTGTCTTTCGAGCACCACACCGCTTGCAATTGCTCGTCACCCGGCGAACCCAGGCCCTGGCGCGGGAACGCCACATAACGTACTTCGATGCCGCGCTTGTTCAGCTCGGGCACTTCGGCGTGCAGTTTGTGGCAATACGGGCAGGTGGTGTCGGTGAACACGGTGATGTGCGATTTGGTTTCGCCGATGGCCGGGTAGACCACGGTTTCAGCGACCGGAATCTCGTTGATCAGCTTGGAGATGCCCAGGCGTTCGGTCTTCTCGGTCAGGTTGACCGGCTTGCCGTCCTTGAGCTGGAACATGTAGCCCTGGACCACATACTGGCCGTCGGCGCTGGCGTACAGCACGCGGCTGCCCTTGAGTTTGACTTCGTACAGGCCCGGCAGCGGACTGGCGGTGATGGTTTCTACCGGCACTTCGAGCTGGAGGTTTTCCAGGCTTTTACGGATGGCTTTGTCGGCCGCGTCATCGGCGACGGCAAAGGTGCTGACCAATGCAATGGCTGCGGCGGTGAAAATCTGGGTCAGACGCATGAGAACTCCTGAAGGCGGACAAATGGGACGACCAGAACGCCGGTACCGAAACACCGGGTCATAACCGCCCATCGTGCAAACCGGCAAAGCCTACCACATAAGGCCCGTGGGGCCGAATGCGGGTGATACAAGGCATTAGCAAGGCACTTCTGTGGGAGCGAGCCTGCTCGCGAAATCAGTCTATGCGCGACATCAATGCTGAATGTGCCGCCGTATTCGCGAGCAGGCTCGCTCCCACAGTGAACAGGATCAGCCTCGGGGATGGTGTTTGGCGTGCAGGTCTTGCAAGCGCGCCCGGGCGACGTGGGTGTAGATCTGCGTGGTCGACAGGTCACTGTGCCCCAGCAACATCTGCACAACCCGCAAGTCGGCGCCATGGTTGAGCAGGTGCGTGGCGAACGCATGGCGCAAGGTGTGCGGCGACAGGGACTTGCCGATCCCCGCCACCTTGGCCTGATGCTTGATCCGGTGCCAGAACGTCTGGCGGGTCATCTGCTCGCCGCGCTGGCTGGGAAACAGCACATCACTGGGACGGCCGCCGAGCAACTCGCCACGGCCATCGCGCAGGTAACGCTCGACCCAGACAATCGCCTCCTCGCCCATCGGCACCAACCGCTCCTTGCTGCCTTTGCCCATCACGCGCAGCACGCCCTGGCGCAGGTTGACCTGCTCCAGTGTCAGACTGATCAGCTCCGTCACCCGCAGGCCGCAGGCGTACAACACCTCGAGCATGGCCCGATCACGCTGACCGATTGCCTCGCTTAAATCAGGTGCCGCCAGCAAGGCCTCGACATCCGCTTCCGACAAGGATTTGGGCAACGGCCTGCCAAGCTGCGGCATATCGACGCGAAGGGTCGGATCAATGGCGATCAGCTTTTCCCGCAACAAATAGCGATAGAAGCCCCGCACGCCCGAGAGAAATCGCGCGGTCGAACGGGGCTTGTAGTTTTGCTCCACGCGCCAGGCCAAATGATCGAGGATCAACTCCCGGCCAGCGTTGGCCAGTTCCAGGCCCTTTTCCTGCAACCAGCCGTTGAACAGCGCGAGGTCACTGCGATAGGCATCGCGGGTGTTATCGGAAAGACCTTTTTCCAACCACAGGGCATCAAGGAATTGGTCTATCAGTGGATGATCAATGGCAGGCATAAAGGCTCAGGCAAGACCGGCAATACGGCCAAGAAAGATAAATCGCGGGCAACAAAAAAGCAGCCCGTAGGCTGCTTTTTTCTGCATCGGAAGCTGGACTTAAGCCAGTTTTTCCTTGATGCGAGCTGCTTTACCCGACAGGTCACGCAGGTAGTACAGCTTGGCTTTACGTACGTCACCGCGACGCTTGACAGCCATGCTGTCGATTTGCGGGCTGTAGGTCTGGAAAGTACGCTCTACGCCAACACCGTTGGAGATTTTACGAACGGTGAATGCACTGTTTACGCCGCGGTTACGCTTGGCGATAACAACACCTTCGAACGCTTGCAGACGCGAACGGTCGCCTTCCTTCACTTTCACCTGAACGACAATGGTGTCGCCCGGGGCAAAGGTAGGGATCTCTTTGGTCATCTGCTCTGCTTCGAGTGCAAGGATGATTTTGTTAGTCATGCTGTGCTCCTAAGGTAAATCGTCGGATCTACCATCGATACGTTGTTAACTATCGTCCCGCTCGCGGATGTATTCCTCGAGCAGCTTCTTCTCTTCTCCAGAAAGCGAGCGGCTTTCCAGAAGATCGGCGCGTCGTTCATAGGTCCGACCAAGGGACTGCTGTAAACGCCAACGCCGGATGTGCGCGTGATTGCCACTTAGCAATACGTCGGGAACACGCTGATCCGCATACACCTCCGGTCGGGTGTAGTGCGGGCAATCCAGCAAACCATCCGTAAAGGAATCTTCCTCGGCGGAGTCCGCATGCCCTAAAGCTCCAGGCAGCAGTCGTGTAACCGCATCGATCAGGACCATCGCCGGCAGCTCGCCGCCAGACAGTACATAGTCGCCAATCGACCACTCTTCATCGACATGAGCTTCAATAAAACGCTCGTCAATGCCTTCGTAGCGGCCGGCAATCAGGATCAATGCATCCAGATTCGCCAACTCGCGTACCGCCGACTGAGTCAGTTGACGGCCTTGGGGCGACAGGTAGATCACCTTCGCACCCTCCCCGGCGGCTGCCTTGGCCTGAACCAGAGCATCTTCCAGGGGCTTGATCTTCATCACCATGCCCGGACCACCGCCAAATGGGCGATCATCCACAGTGTGATGTCGATCCGTCGTGTAGTCTCGCGGATTCCAACAGGTGAGCTGCAAGAGCCCCTGTTTCACCGCACGACTGGTGATGCCGTACTCGCTGATGGCGGAGAACATCTCGGGAAACAAACTGATCACTTCTACGCGCAAGTTAGCCACGCTTAGAAGTCCGCATCCCAATCCACCTTCATCTCGCCTGCGACCAGGTCGACGGCCAACACGCATTGCTCGGTATAGGGCAACAGGCGTTCGCGATCATCTAGGCTGCCAGCGCAAGGCTTGACCACCATTACATCGTTCGAGCCGGTCTCCAGCAGGTGATCGATTTTCCCGAACAGTTGCCCGAGGGTGTCGATAACCTTGAGACCTTCCAGCTGGTACCAGTAGTACTCGCCGTCGGTCAGTTCAGGGAACAGGTTGCGCGGCACGCAGATCTCATAACCGGCCAGAAGACGAGCTTCTTCACGATCATCGAGACCCTTGAGCTTTGCGACCAGGAACTTGTCATTCCCGCGTCCGCTGACCAGCTCTACCTGCTTTACATTGCCGTCACGCTTGAGCGTCCAGGTTTTGTAATCCAGCAGGTTTTTGATCGGATCAGTAAAGGAATACACCTTCACTTCGCCGCGAACGCCGTGAACAGAGTAAATCTTGCCGATAACGATCAAATCATCAGCAACAGCTGGCGTCGCGTTCATATTGCTCAGGCCGCAGCCTTGGCAGATTCCTTCAACAACTGAGCAACGCGCTCAGAAGGTTGTGCACCAACGCTCAGCCAGTAGGCTACGCGCTCTTGGTTCACGGACAGACGAACTTCCTGACCACGAGCAACAGGGTTGAAGAAACCAACCTGTTCCTTGTGCGAACCGTCGCGCGGGTTGCGGCTGTCGGTTACGGTCAGGTGGTAAAACGGGCGCTTTTTGGAGCCGCCAAGGGCAAGACGGATTGTTAGCATGTGAACATCGTTCCTGTAGTCGGTGCTGCAAATCTAAAGGCACAGCGGGCATGGGTGCCCGAAAGGCCGCATATTCTAAGGAATATCCGGACTTTTGCAAATGACTTTTTCCGGCGACCTACCGGCCGCCATGCAGATTTGCTATAGAGCCGTCGTTGAAAACGGCCGATCAGCTCCCGCCAAGTGCGGGTTTGCTGGAGATCCCACTTCCGTGTGGGTTGCGCAAGAGCAAGCCCTTGCGCGGATTCTTTACATCTTTGGCATACCACCGCCGGGCAACATACCGCCCATGCCGCGCATCATTTTGGCCATCCCGCCTTTGGCGGAGAACTTCTTCATCATCTTCTGCATCTGCTTGTGCTGCTTGATCAAGCGACCGATGTCCTGCACCTGAGTGCCGGAGCCCATGGCGATACGACGCTTGCGCGAACCGCTGATCAGTTCAGGGTCGCGGCGCTCGGCCGGGGTCATGGAGTTGATGATGGCTTCCATCTGTTTGAACTGTTTCTCTGCCGCACTCTGGGCGTTGCCCATCTGCGCCAGGTTCACACCGCCCATGTTCGGCAGCTTGTCCATGAGACCGCCGAGGCCGCCCATGTTCTTCATTTGTTGCAGTTGATCGCGGAAGTCTTCGAGATCGAAGCCCTTGCCCTTCTTCAGCTTCTTGGCCAGCTTGTCGGCCTTGTCCTTGTCGAGGGTCGCTTCCGCCTGCTCGATCAGACTGAGCACGTCGCCCATGCCGAGGATGCGCGAAGCGATACGCTCAGGATGGAACGGGTCGAGCGCTTCGCTCTTCTCGCCCATACCGATGAACTTGATCGGCTTGCCGGTAATGGCACGCACCGACAGGGCAGCACCGCCGCGGGCATCGCCGTCGACCTTGGTCAGGATCACACCGGTCAGCGGCAACGCATCACCGAAGGCCTTGGCCGTGTTGGCGGCGTCCTGGCCGGTCATGGCGTCGACCACGAACAGGGTTTCGACCGGGTTGATCGCGGCGTGCAGGGCCTTGATCTCGCCCATCATCTCTTCATCGATGTGCAGGCGACCGGCAGTATCGACGATGACCACGTCGATGAATTTGAGTTTTGCTTCCTTAATAGCCGCCTGGGCGATGTCGACCGGTTTCTGGCTCAGGTCGGACGGGAAGAAGGTCACGCCGATGTCGCTGGCCAGGGTTTCGAGCTGCTTGATCGCCGCCGGACGGTAAACGTCTGCGGACACGACCATGACCGACTTCTTCTTGCGTTCTTTAAGGAAGCGCGCAAGTTTGCCGGCGGTAGTGGTTTTACCAGCACCCTGCAAACCAGCCATCAGGATGACGGCAGGCGGAACGGCGCTCAGGTTCAGGTCTTCGTTGGCCGCGCCCATCAGGCTTTCGAGTTCGGCCTGGACGATTTTCACGAAGGCCTGGCCCGGCGTCAGGCTGCGCGACACTTCGGTGCCGACGGCGCGTTCCTTGACCGAATTGACGAAGTCCTTCACCACCGGCAGGGCGACGTCAGCCTCGAGCAACGCCATGCGCACTTCGCGCAGGGTGTCTTTGATGTTGTCCTCGGTCAGCTTGGCCTTGCCGGTGACATGGCGCAGCGTCTGCGAGAGACGGTCGGTTAAGTTTTCAAACATTGCGCGATCCTTTCAGGCCCTGTGTAGACCGGGATAATGGCGGCCCGAACCGGACTAAACATGTGCTCGGCGAGCCTGCGGCGTGGGCAGGTCGCGGATTATAGCGAAGACTGCGCTTGGCGGACACCTCGCCGTCAGCTTGTCTGGTCTTTCGTGGCGCGGGGGTTCTATGCCAAACTCAGCGACTTTCGGGCTTGCCTAACAGGACTTATGCTCCCCTTGTCACCCAGTTTGCTGACCACCCTCGCCGCCGCCTGCTTATATGCCGCTGCGACTCTCTATCAGGGCACTCGCCTGGCTACCTGCGCCAAGGCCAACAAACGCCTGCTGGTTACGCTTGGCGTACTCGCCGTGCTGGCCCACGGCGCCAGCCTGCTCGCCCATCTGTTGACCCCGATCGGTCTGGCCCTGGACTTTTTCAGCGCTTCGAGCCTGATCGCCGCAGCGGTCATCGCCTTGACCCTGCTGGCCTGCTCACGGATCCCGGTGGAGAACCTGCTGGTGCTGCTATTTCCGCTGGGCGCCATCACGGTGCTGCTGGCCCAGTTCGCCCCCGCCGGCACCGTGCAAGTGATCGATGAGGAACCAGGCATCCTTGCCCACATCCTGCTGTCGATTCTCGCCTACGGCATGTTCACCATTGCGGTGTTCCAGGCCTTGCTGCTGCTGGTTCAGGACCATCAGCTCAAACATAAGCACCCCTCCGGGCTGATCAAGAACTTCCCGCCACTGCAGACCATGGAAAGCCTGCTGTTCGGCTTCCTCTGGGCCGGCTGGACCCTGTTGTCGATGTCGTTGATCTCCGGCTGGTTGTTCGTCGATAACCTGTTCGCACAGCATCTGGTACACAAAACCTTGCTCGCCTGCCTGGCCTGGGTCGTCTTCAGCATGCTGCTCTGGGGCCGTAACCGCCTCGGCTGGCGTGGACACAAAGCCATTCGCTGGACCCTCGCCGGTTTCTGCCTGCTGATGCTGGCGTATTTCGGCAGCAAGCTGGTCCGTGAATACATCCTGCACATTTGACGGGTGGCATTAATGGACGACTTGCCCTTAGGGCCGATGCTTGCAGTGGTGGTCCTGCTGATTTTATGGTCAGGCCTGTTTTCCGCCATCGAATCCGCACACCTGCATTTGCTGGCCAAGCGCACGGCTTCGCGCTCCAGCGACAAGCCGCTGGCCCGGCTGAACTTCCCGCTCGATAGTCTGATCTTCTGCAATACCCTGTGCCGCACCCTGGTAGTCGTCCTCTGCACCTTGCTGGCAATTTTCACCTGGGCCGAAAACGGTCCGTGGGTTGCCTGCCTCGGCGCAGGTGCCATTGTGCTGGTGTTTGCCGACTACCTGCCGCGCGCCCTCGCCGTCCGCCATCCGGATGCAATTCTGGCCCTGGGCAACACCCTGCTTCCCGTGCCGTTGAAAATCGTCTATCCGGCCGCCTGGCTGCTCAATGCCATCAGCCAGTTACTGATGCGTCCGTTCGCTCGCAAAGCCAAGGTGGTGCAACAGAGCGAAGACGAGGTGCCGAAGGAACGGCACGACGATCATGAACCCGTCGTCTGCCGCCCACATTCGCTGCCGGGCATCCATGCGCTGGACAACATCACGGTCAACGACATTCTGGTACCGCGCAGTGAAGTCGACGGAATCAATCTCGACGACCCGATCGAGGAAATCGTCGAGCAGTTGCGCCATAACAAGCGTACACGCCTGCCGGTGTTCCACAGTGATATCAACCAGGTCGAAGCGGTGCTCAACACCCGGCAAATCGCCCATTTGCTCCCTGATGGAAGCCTGACGCTGGAAGCGCTGCTGGCGGCCAGTCGCGAACCTTATTTCGTTCCGGAAAGCACCCCGCTGCAACTGCAGTTGCTGAACTTCCACAAGCAGCAGCGACGCCTGGGCATGGTGGTCGACGAATACGGCGAAGTACTCGGCATCGTGACCCTGGAAGACATTCTCGAAGAAATCGTCGGCGAATTCGAAAGCCAGCAAAGCCTGGACAACCCGCATATCCATCCACAGGCCGACGGGCGCCTGGTGATCGATGGCGCCGCATCGATACGCGACCTGAACAAGAGCCTCGGCTGGCACCTGCCAAGCGACGGCCCGAAAACCCTCAATGGCCTGGTGACCGAAGCGCTGGAAACCATTCCGGAGAGCGCGGTTTGCCTGAAGATCGGCCGTTATCGCCTGGAAATCCTTGAGACCGAAGAGAATCGCGTCACACGGGTTTTGATCTGGCATACGAGCTCGATGCCTGTGGCCATCTGATGTGGCGAGGAAGCTTGCTCCCTCGGACGCGTAGCGCCCGCAAACGTTTTAAATCGGAGAACTTGAGCCTTGCGCACTCAGGCCTGCTTCGTAGCCCAGCGGGAGCAAGCTCCCTCGCCACAAAGGCCTGCATTCGATCCAAGCCCCTTGTTGATTCGTTAGCCTCCTTCCTATAATCGAGCCGCTTACCCAAGCCGCCCTACCCCTGTGCTACCCGCACCCCGCTTAAAACCCACATCCCTGGGTGTTCGACCATAATAATTCGCTCCACTGGGGCAACATGACTGTCAGGGATAACCGCATGACGACCAGCACGACTTACAGCGATTCCACACCCGCGCAACCGACCAACTCCGCCACTCGCGTAGCCACGGCAAGTTTCATCGGCACCGCTATCGAGTTCTACGACTTCTATGTCTACGCCACCGCCGCGGCGCTGGTGATCGGCCCGGTGTTCTTTCCACAGACCTCCGGCACGGCACAGATGCTGTCGGCCTTCCTCACCTTCGGCATCGCCTTCCTCGCCCGCCCGCTGGGCTCGGCGCTGTTCGGTCACTTTGGCGACCGCATCGGCCGAAAATCGACCCTGGTGGCCTCCCTGCTGCTGATGGGCGTGTGCACCACGCTGATCGGCGTGCTGCCGGGTTACGACAGCATCGGAGCCTGGGCGCCGATCCTGCTCTGCGTACTGCGTTTCGGCCAGGGCCTTGGATTGGGCGGCGAATGGGGCGGCGCGGCGTTGCTGGCCACGGAGAACGCACCCAAGGGCAAACGTGCCTGGTTCGGCATGTTCCCGCAGCTCGGCCCATCCATTGGCTTCCTCGCGGCCAACGGCCTGTTCCTGACACTGGCCATGGTCCTGGACGATGAACAGTTCCGCTCGTGGGGCTGGCGCATTCCGTTCCTGCTCAGTGCCGCACTGGTGATGGTCGGCCTGTATGTACGCCTCAAGCTCCACGAAACACCGGTGTTCGCCAACGCCGTGGCGCGCCAGGAACGGGTAAAGATCCCGCTGATCGAACTGTTCAGCCAATACTGGCTGCCGGTGCTGCTGGGTGCGGGCGCGATGGTGGTGTGTTACGCGCTGTTCTATATCTCCACGGTGTTCTCCCTGAGCTATGGCGTGTCGACACTCGGCTACAGCCGTGAAACCTTCCTGGGCCTGCTGTGCTTCGCCGTCCTGTTCATGGCCGCGGCCACACCACTGTCGGCCTGGGCCAGTGACCGGTACGGGCGCAAACCGATACTGATCATAGGTGGCGTGCTGGCGGTCCTGTCCGGGTTTCTGATGGAACCGCTGCTGACCCAGGGTTCGACCTGGGGCGTGGCGCTGTTTCTGTGCATCGAACTGTTTCTGATGGGCGTGACATTCGCCCCCATGGGCGCGCTGCTGCCGGAGCTGTTTCCGACCCACGTACGTTATACCGGCGCATCGGCGGCTTATAACCTGGGCGGGATTGTCGGGGCTTCGGCGGCACCGTTCTTCGCGCAGAAACTGGTGGCAATGGGTGGTTTGAGTTATGTCGGCGGGTACGTGTCAGGGGCGGCGGTGCTGAGTTTGATTGCCGTGCTATGCCTGAAGGAAACGCGGCATAACGATTTGAATCGGGTTGCCTGATAGATTGCCTTCGCGAGCAGGCTCGCTCCCACACTGATTGC
>NZ_JBSVWS010000170.1:0-12498 GCF_054071155.1 Pseudomonas sp. SDO5532_S415
GGGAACGCATGATCCTGTGGGAGCGAGCCTGCTCGCGAATGGGTGCAAAGCACCCGCCTTCAGGGCTTGACTGGTGGTTTGCGCAGCAAACTGAACGCCATCGCCGCCAGAAAAAGCACGCTGAGCAACAACACTGCCCACAGGCCGAATTTCTTCCAGTCGGTGCCGGTCGGTGCCGGTACGGCCGCAGCAGCCGGGGTGACCACCGCCCCACCATCGACCGAAGCCCTGCCCAACGTCGCCAGCTTCGCTGCGTTGAAATCAGGAATCAGCGTCGACAACGGCAAATTCGCCGCCTTCGCCGTTGCACTGCCCAACGCCAGCGTAAAAGGTCCCGCCCCCCGCGCCAGAAACACCAATTGCGTGGCGCGCACGGCAAATTTCAGCGTGGGCGCCTGAGCCCCCAGACCACCGCCGCGCTCGTCCACCACCAGTTTCAACTGCTGCACGGTTTGCCCCGATAACTGCAATTCGTTCTGCAGCACGTCCTGGCCGTTCTGGGTCAGGCGATACAACAAGCCGCTGCTCATCGGCTGCCACAGCAGGCTGCTCTCCCGGCGACCGGACAACACCACGGGCGCCAGACTGTTGGGCTGGTCCAGTACGATCTGAACGCGCTCGACGTTCAGCCCCATCGGCAATTGCCAGATGTACTCCCCCGCCTTGACACTGCTACCGGCCAACGCTTGCGACCAGACTAACGGCAGCGGCAGGCTGCGTGGGCTGGCGCTCTGCAGCTGCGCCGACGTCAGGATCGGCGCCGCTTGCGGCGTGTTCCACAGCAATCGCAGATAGCGCGCCGATTGCCCCGGCAGTCCGACTTCATGCTGCTCGACCCGTTCGTCGGCAAAGGTCAGCCGCGCCACTTGCCCTTCGCCCCAGGACTGCCAATGCTGCAAATCATCGCTGGCCTCGATGCTGAACCGCTGGAATCCGTCACGCTCGCTGGTCCAGTCGAGGATCAACTGCTGCAATGGCGCCTTGATACCGCTGGCGTCGAGCAACCAACCACGCAGTACTTCTTCGCCCGCCTCCAGCTGACGGGACGGCTGCACTTCGACCAGCGTGCCGTTTACGTTTGATTGCACCCGCACGCCCGGTGCGCGCTCGGTGTCGTCCGCCGAGTCGTACAGCGGGAACCATTTGACGTCGGTCAGCGTTCGATTGTCGTCGACCTGGGCAGTTTCCCGGGCAAGAGCATAGGCTTGCGGCTCGCCGGCAGCGTTGAACACGCGTACATCGCTGAGGTCGGTCTGCCGTGCATTCAGCTGAACCGCCAGGGGCAATTCAAGGCGATACCACGGACCTTCACCGCTCACGGACAACGGTACCTGCGCGGCGAAATCCGCCGGTTTTTCCTGAGCGCCGGCTGCCAGCGCCATACCCATTGCAACAGCGCCTAACCAGCCCAGGTTCAGCTTCTGACTCAAGACGACACTCCTTCGGTTTGCGGTGCCGGTTTTTCTGCTTCCGACACAGCCTCGATGCGTTTGGGCGGCAATGGGGCGAAGTAGCCCACCACCAGCAGCAATACGCCAACGCCAATGAACGACACAATCCGCGCCAGCCCGCCGCGGTTGCTCAATTCGATAAAGAACAGCTTGGCCACGACTACCCCGATCAGCACGGCGCCCACCAGCCAGACCTCGCGACGACCACGCAGATGTCCGCCGATCATCAGACTCAGGGCCATCAAGGTCCAGACGATAGACAGGCCGGCCTGTACCCGCATGGATTCAAGCAGCCGATCAAGCTCGAACGGCACGCCACTCCACTGGTGCGCCGTGCGCATGACCAATGCGGTGAAGAATACAAACAGCGAGACACCCGTGATCGCCAGAATGGCTTTGGCTGCGGACTCCCTGCCCACCCCAAGCTGCGTCACGGCGCTGCGGGACCAGACATATACGCCGAATAACGCAAAGATCAGCCCCAACTCCAGCGGGTTGATCAGCGGCACGTAGGGCAATGGCTCGGCGCTGCCATTACTGAAGGCGTTCGCCAACCAGAACCAGGCAAGCATCAACAGCGCCAACGGGGCAGCGGCGTACAGGCGGTATTCGCGGTTGCAGGCCGACACCGGCCACGGCCAGGCGCGCGGGGCCGCCATCAGCACCAGATACAGGCTCGGCAGAATCGCCCAGCCCAACCAGCGCCAGGCGTTGTATTGCTCGGATAACAGCAGCAAGCCGTAACGCAATTCCAGAGCCAGCACCCCGATCAACAACCAACAGCCGAGTACATGAGCCGCACTCAAAACCCGCGCCGGCAACATCGTTGCCAGGCGTCGCAGGGAGACGAAATGCACCACGAACAACGCTGACCAGACCAGCCAGCCGAAATGGGCGGCCGGGTGATAGCGCGGGTACCAGACCCCAAGCAGCACCAGTGCGGCAGCAGGGATCAACACCGTGCAGAGTACCCCCAGCGACGGCCAATTCAGACGCAGCGCCAGCACTGTCCACATCGCAACGCTTACGGCCGCGACGATCAGTAGCAACGTCCCCTGCAGCGGCAACGGTGCAAAGCGCATCACATCACTGACCCACGCCAACATCCACCAGGCCGCGCCCCACACCAGCAATATCCGGGACAAACGCTGCAAACCATCAGGCGCCATGGCAAGATTGCTGATGTGCAAACGCCAGGCACCGACCAACGCAGCCAGCCCCAGCAAGAGCGGCGCCCAGAACCCGCCATGGGCCAAGGGTCGCAACGTTTCACCAGACAGCGGCCATGCTGCGAGGATCAAGGCGCCACCCAACAATTGCACGGCAAGCGCGCTGAACAGGACTGCACGCGACTCAATGCGCAGACCGACAACTAACGTCACTAGCCCCGCCAAGGCCCAACAGATCACCGTGCCATGGCTGAAGAAAAACAGCGGCGCCAGCAGATAGAGAAATACCAGGCCCAGACAGGCCAAAACGGGCGTGCCTTGGCGTTCCCAGGATTTGGTTTGCTCCGGCGACGCTTTGTGCAACTGATAGAAACTGAACAACAGCGCGACACCCAGCATCAGCGCGCCCAACGGTGTGCCGTCGAGCAGGTTGCCCTCGCCGCCGCGCAGCTCGCTGAGAAACGTCAGGGCCGACCCCAGTTGCAGCAGCAAGGCAAAGGCCCGGGCCAACGGCCGTTGTTGACGCAGGCCGAGCCAGAAAATTCCCGCGCCTTCCACCGCCCATGCTGCGGTGGTCCAACGCGCATCCAGCCCCAGCGGGATTGCCAGACTGGTGAAAATCACCCCCAACGCCAGGCAGGTTTCCCCCAACAGCATTGCACGCCCCCCCATCAGCAGACGGGCCAGCGCCATGTAAATCATGCCCATGGCCAAAGCACTGAAGGCAGCGGCAAACTCCAGATGCTGCACCAGGGCGAACTGCAACCCGAAGCCCACCAGTGGCGGGCCGAACAGCAGCGTGCCATCAACGTAATCGCCCTTGCGGGCCGACCAGCGCAACAGCGCTTCTCGATCACCTTCCGCGGGCCCGTCGCTTATCACATGCAGCTTGCGACGAGCGAACAGCAAGCCGATGGCCAGGTACATCAGGAAGAACAGAATCAGAAACGGCTCGGTACTCCACAGCAAATCCGGCGTATAGGAACGCAACCCCCAGGCGAAACCGATGCCAAAGGTGCCCACAAAGCCGATAACGTTCAGCAGGCGCCAGGCCTTGAACCAGGCGATGGCCAGGATGCCGGCATTGAGCAAGGCGAAATAGCTGAACAGCGCGACGTGACTACCGGTGCCAGTGGAGGCCAGGATCGGTGCGGCGAACCCGCCCAGCGCGGCGACGGCCGCCAACCCCATGGCATTCTGGGTCAGGGCAAGAATCGCCGAGAACACCGTGATGGCAACCAGGACGCCAAACGCCGCCGAAGGATCGAGCAACGGGTGCAGGCGCATCGCCGCAAACACCGTCAGGTACAACACCGCGACCCCGGCGCCTTGCAGCATCAAGGCGTAATTGTTGTTGCGGGTTCGCAGCCACCAACCCAGCCCGAGCAGTCCCAGTGACGCCGCCGCGACACCGGCGTAACGCAACTCGATCGGTACCACCATGCCTTCGGTGGCGTAGCGCAGCAAGAAGGCCAGACCGAGGAACAACAGGACCAAGCCCACCCGCAATACAGTGTTGCCGCCAAACAACCAAGCGCGGGCAGCGCTGATGGCGCGCTCGATGAAATGGGGGCCGAGGGGGATCGCGGGTTGTTGCGATTCGCGGGAAACCGGTTGCGGTTTCCAGGGGTCCACGGGCAGTGGACGGTCGGGTTCGGTGACGGGATCGAGTTCGGGCGGAAGCTCCCAGACCAGTTCCGGGGTTTCGGCAGCGGTTTGCCCGACAATGCTGTCCGGGGCCGCCGTGGTTTCGCTGATGACAGGTTCAGCGGTTTCAGGGGCCGTGACGCCAGACACCTCCAGAAGTGCCAGCCGTTGCTCGACGCCATGCAGCGCCACCTGCGCCTGCTCCAGCTGACGGCGATGCTCATTGGCTTGCGACGCCAACCGACTGATACGAATGGCCTGCCCAATCGCCAAACCGAACAATGCGCCCAGCAGCGCGTCGCTGAACGACTCGTCGAGCATCCAGCCCAGCACCAGGCCAATCAGCATGAACATCCATTGCATGGTCGATATCCCTAAGCGGCCCCTTCATGGGGCGAGTCCAGGCGGTACAGCGTCTGACCTGAGTCTAGTGCGCAACGGCACAAACCATGTGGGAGCGAGCCTGCTCGCGAAGGGGCCATTAATATCAATACAAATTCATGCCTGTTTTATTATCTGTCATCGATACTTTATCTGTCGGGCTGGTCAATAAATTACTGAGTGACTGGTCAAACTTCTGCAGCGCCCTTGTTTGCACATTCTGTTGTTCATTTATATCTGCAACAATTTCTTCACTGCGCTTGTAGTCTGCCCACACCGGGCTGAGTGCTTTGGCGTCATGCCCTTGTGCAGTGGCAATATAGTTGAGGTTACGGTCGTAGAAGTGCGCACGGACATCCGCTTCAATATCGGAACTGCGCGAAGTCATGAGTTGACTGCGACTGTCGACCACCGCGATGACATCCGGTTTGGCGGCCTTGAGGCTTTGCATGTCCGGATACACCGTGACCGATCCGAACTGCCGTTGCAACGAGGCCTTGATCCAGTCTACCGCGAGGTCGGGATTGGACGTGGCCACGTAGGCGTCGTGGATCGACTGCACCAGCAGGCTCTGGCCGAAACCGGTGCCGGCGTTGGCCTGGTAGTCCTGCAGATAGGCGCGGTTGGCCTGGGTATTGCGGCTGTACACCACGCCCAGGGAGACATGGCTACCACTGGGAACGCCGGTTACGCTGCTGCGACCCACCGGTTCACTGAAGATACCGTCCAGCGAGGAAACCGCAGACGGTGCAGTGGGAATCGAACAGCCGGTTAACAGCGCCGTTATCGTCAACGTACTGACAAGTGCAAGTTTCATGGTGTTTCTCCAGTGAAACAACATCAGTCGGAAAGTTAGGGTGCCGGAAATAACCGGCGGTGCATCCAGACTAAACCGGGATGGGCACAATGAAATAGCCAATATCAGTCTTTATGGGGGAGCCACTAGTTTTGTTTGGTGTAAAGATGTCGGCGTAATTACCCGAGGAAATAAAAAGGCCCGAATGTGTAATTCGGGCCTTTTTATTTATGGCTAACCGTTCAGCGATCAGTTTTTCAGGGGGACCAGAACTTCTTCGTCCGGCGACAACACCATGAATACCAGTAACTTGGCCGGTTGGGTCGCACTGGCGTTTTTCGAGACCAGATGCTCGGAACCGGCCGCTTCGTACCAGTATTGCCCGGCCTTGTAGGTCACTTCTTTCTCGCCTTTTACCTGCGAAGTGACGGCCCCCTCCAGAACGTAAGCCATGGCGGTGCCGTCGTGCCTGTGGGCAATGGACGCCTGGCCGGGCTTGTAATCGACTTCGATCATCAAGGCTTTTTTGCCCGGTACGTTTTTCAGCATTTTGTCCTGCAATACCGTGACCTTTTCCGACGGATTACCCGCCTCATGGGCGAAGGCCGAGGCGGATACGGTCAGGGTCAGGGCGACAAGAGGGGCGGCACAGAAGCGCAAAACGTTCATGGTTCATCACCTGCGGTGGTTTAGTGGTCAGGAACCAATCTAGTGCGCTGTGGCGGGCAATCAAACAGCCAATATTCGAGAAGGTCAGGGGACCAATGCGGGGGGCCTGAAACGAAAAAGATCGCAGCCTGCGGCAGCTCCTTCAGAGGTACCCATACTCTGCGGGAACGGCCAAAAGGCTGCGATCTTTAATCGTTTTTCTATCGGATCGGAAAGCTGTTGAAGTCGACGGCGTTGGCCAACTGGCAATCGATCAGGTCGATAAATCCTTGCACTTCAGGACTGCTGAAATGCGATTGCATCGCCGCTTCCGATTGCCAGTGGGCACTGACGGTCCAGCGGTTACTGTCCTCAGGGCAGCGGTCGACCATATAGGAATCACAGCCCGGTAGTTCGCGCAGGGTGTCGACAATCTTTTGCAGTTGCTTACCCAGTTCTTCCGAGCGGCCGGCAACGGCCTGTACCTTTACGGTATTGATCACTTTGTAGGACATTGGCTCACACTCCTGAATCAGGCCGGACGAATCCTGCTCATTGAGGGATTACGCCTATGCAGGATAGGCCTGCACCCCCGGACCACCAATAGCCAATCGCCGGATAAAGCCGCAGTCCAATCCATCAGGCAACTTGTTGCAAAATGTCTCTCAGACGATCCAGGGCGATGTCGATATCCAGGGTCTCGATGGCGCCGAAACCCAGGAAGAACCCGGCTTGCGGTGTTTGTTGGTAGTAAAAACTGTCGATGGCATAGAGCCCGACTTCCACCTTCTTGGCCAGCTCGATCACCAGTGGCACGTCGATTGGTACTTTGCACATCACCACCATGTGGAAACCGGCCATGGTCGGCACGGCCTCCAGCCATGGCGAGAGATCGCCGGCCATGCGCGCCAGGATCCGGTCGCGCCGGCCCGCATAGATCGTATGGCAGCGTCGAATGTGCTTGAGCAGGCAGCCTTCGGCGATGAATTTGGCCAGCGCCCACTGGGGCAGGGTGGAGGTGTGCAGGTCGGTCAGTTGCTTGGCGCGGACCACCGCTTCGAGAATCGCCGGCGGCAGGATCGCGTAACCCAGGCGCAGCTCCGGCAGCAGGGTTTTCGAAAAGGTCCCGACGTAGGCGACGATCCCGCGCTGATCCATGTTTTGCAGCGAATCGGTTGGCCGACCTTCGTAGCGAAATTCGCTGTCATAGTCGTCCTCAATGATGATGGCGCCCAGTTCATGGGCCTTGGCCAGCAGCGCTACCCGCCGTTCCTGGCTCATGGGCATGCCCAAGGGGAACTGATGCGAAGGGGTGACGTAAATCAGCCGCGTGCCGAGGGGGATCTTGTCCACCTGGATGCCCTCGGCATCCACCGGAACGCCGATGACCGTGGCACCGTGGGTGCCGAACAACAGGCGTGCCGGCGGATAGCCGGGGTCTTCCATGGCCACGATGCTGCCGGGCCGCGTGAGCACCCGGGCGATCAGGTCCAGCGCCTGTTGCGCCCCGTTGCACACCACCACGTCGTCATCCTGGCAATTGACCCCGCGGGAAAACGCAATGTGCCGGGCGATGGCATTACGCAGCGCCGGCAAACCTTCGGGCAGGCTGTAGAGGCCCTTGGATGCGGCGATCTGGCGCAAGGCATGGGAGGTGCAGCGGCGCCAGTCATCCTGGGGAAACTGGCCCTTGCTGGTGGCGCCGCCGATGAAGTCATAACGCAGCGAGCCTTCCAGGGTCGGGTGGCGCAGAAACACCGGCAGATTGCACCAGGACTCGATCACCTCGAACCCGGCCAGCTCGGTATGGCTTTGCTTGCGCTCGATTTTTGAAGCCCGGGCATTGACGTAGGTGCCTTTGCCGATCACCCCGGTGAGGAAGTTTTCGTAGGTCAGCTGGGCGTAGGTATCGGAAATGGTCTTGCGCGAGATGCCCAACTGCTCGGCCAGCAAGCGGCTCGGCGGGAGCTGCGTCCCTGCTGCCAGACGACCTGATTCGATGGCGCTGCGCAGTTGGTTGTACAACTGGCCCGCCAGGTCCTTGCGGCCGTTAATGACAACATGTAGTTCCATACCGGCAAGCTCCTGCGACGGGTGATCTGGTTCGCGCTGTACATGGCGCAAGAGTACCCGGATTTGTCGGCAGGGATGAAGTTGCGAAGGGAAAAAACGCTGGATTGGACTAGTGGGCAATCGTCTGCCCGGAAATCGCAGAATTGGCTATCGATTGATCGGATAATCGCCGTTAGTCTGTCGCCCTCTTTGAAGCTGTCGAGTTTGCTCGATATCTTCGGGTGACAAGTTTTGGTGTTGCTCCGCCACAAGCCTTGCAATGATTATTGCAGGGCTTTCTTTGTTGCTTGAATACTATTATTTTAGATACTCATCCTTGCAGAGATATTTGTCTTGCAAGGATGAGTCAGTGCAACAGCCATTGGTAATTCAGCACTTCAGCTGGATTTGGCGGGCTTGGTTTCTGCACGTTCAGCGGTGTTCTGATTGTCGTTTTGAATCCGTTCGTTTTGCGCTGCGACCTGCTGGGCACGGGCATTGGCGCGTTCGATCAAGCGGTCGCTGCCACCTTCGGCGAAGGAGAGGCCAGAGAACGCTGCGCACAACAGGCTGCCGACGATAACTATTTTTTTCATGATGTTTACCTTTTGAAGTGAAGTTGCAAGTGTCTGGATGACGGCGCCAGTTTAGTGAGCGAATCGAACGATAGAAAATATCCAATTTTGAACTTAACGTGGTGACCAATGTGTTGTTGGAAGTTCAATGGGCCAGTGCGTTAAAGCCTGTTGTCGGTATTTGAAAGCAGGGTGTGGAGTCCTGTGTTTTTTCAATGACCGATCGTGGTAAGTGGTCCACCGTTTTTTCGCATAATTGGATCTGGCATCGCCCGGTGTGTGTGCCAATCTTGAAACATTCACCTGATTGAAAAGGCCTGCCATGAACCCTCGACTGGATTACTACAGCGCTTCACCCAAGGCGATGAAAGCAATGATCGCCATGGAGGCTCTGACCAGCAGCCTGAGCATCGAGCCGGCGCTGTTGCACTTGATCAAGATCCGCGCGTCGCAGCTCAACGGCTGCGCGTTCTGCACCGACATGCACTCGGTGGATGCCCGGCGCCTGGGCGAGACCGATCGGCGCCTGTATTCCATTGTGGTCTGGCGCGACAGCAACTTCTTCAACCCGCGCGAGCGTGCAGCCCTGGCCTGGACCGAGGCCGTGACGCTGCTGTCGAAAAGCCATGTGCCGGATGATGTCTACGAGGAGGCCCGGGGCCAATTCAGCGAAGGCGAACTGGTGGACCTGACCATCGCGGTCACCACCATCAACAGCTGGAACCGCCTGGCCGTGAGCTTTCGACAAAGTCCCAGTACCTGATCTCAAGGGCACGCGTCCCTCTGCTCGCGATGGACGTCAACGATAAC
The DNA here is from genome assembly GCF_054071155.1 of Pseudomonas sp. SDO5532_S415. Lineage (NCBI taxonomy): Bacteria > Pseudomonadati > Pseudomonadota > Gammaproteobacteria > Pseudomonadales > Pseudomonadaceae > Pseudomonas > Pseudomonas sp. SDO5532_S415. The sequence continues at coordinate 9,530 of NZ_JBSVWS010000170.1, forward strand.
GCCCCCGGTCTGAATGATCGCGTTGTCTGGGTATCCATCGCGAGCAGAGCTCGCTCCTACAGGTGTGTTGTCACACCCGCTTCATGATCGATGCGCAGGATGGAGCTCCCAGAGATAGATCGACAGGGAGTCATCGATGTCATTCTTGGAAGCTTCCGGTCATCGGCGTATGGCCGAGTACCGCGTCCCCCATGATAAAACTCCATCCTGGCGCCTCCGCGCGGCACAGATCGATCCGGTGCTGGCGCAGAGTTTCAGCGTCAGTGCCCGTTGCGGCTGCTTCATGCAGGCGGCCCGCCGCCTCAACATCAAGGCCACCCTCTTGCGCAAGCAATTGGCGCAGCTGGAAGCCCAGTTGCAGTGTTCATTGTTCAGCCCCTCGGACAATGGCCTTGTCCTCAGTCGTGACGGGTTGCAATTGCAGTCGCAGTTGATTGCGCTGGCCCACGAACGTGACCTGCCGGTGATCCAGCAACCGTTGGTGCGCCTGGCTATCGCCGAGTCGATCCTGCACGACATTCTCGGGCGCGATCTGGTGGCATTGCTGCGACGCAATGCCAGCGTCCGCCTGGACATCATCACCCTGGACAGCGAACTGACCCTGCAAGCAGTCACGGCCGATGTGGTGGTGTGGCTGGCCGGCACCGATTCGCCGCTGCCCGGTCCGAGTTTCGCCACCAGTGAGCCCCGGGCCCTGGCGCAACTCGACTACCTGCCGCACATCGCCAAGCGCTATTCACGGGTCGCCTCGCGCCCCGACAGCCTCGAGGATCTGGCCGACTTTATGTTGGTGCAATGGCAGCATGATCGTCAGGTCGACAGTTTTCGGCCATGGAACAATCTGGTGGACCAGCGCCTGGCCGGGGTCGTGCAGTTGCATTCCTATGAGCTGATGCTGGAGATGATCCGCTGCAGCGCGTGCATTGGCTTGTTGCCCGGCTACATGAGCCGCTTCGATCGCGGGTTGACCGGTTTGCCGGAGCTGTTCGGTCAAGCGATGCAGCGCCAGGTGTGGATGGCGGTGAATGCCGGGTCGGAGGGCGAGGAGCAGGTGCAGATGCTGGTGGAGTTGATCCATAACACCTTCAGCGAACGTCGGGAGTGGTTCGAGGGTTGACTCATCTCAAACTGTGGGAGCGAGCCTGCTCGCGAAAGCGTCATGTCAGTCAATACGAGTGTTGAATGTGATGGCCTCTTCGCGAGCAGGCTCGCTCCCACAAGGATTCTCGCCAGCAGGGATGGTAGCGTTGTAGAGTGAACCGTCATGTCTGCCTCAAGGATGAATCACCCATGCCCGTCACTGAATCGCTCATCACTCTCGAACGCCTCAAGGAATCCCACCTCGAAGGCATCACCGCGCTCTACCGTGAGCCGGTGGTTGTTCGTCAGACGCTGCAAATGCCGTTTTTGTCCCCCGATATCTGGCGCAAACGCCTGGCGTCGGACGACGAGCGGGTGATGCAACTGGTGGCGCTGCACCAGGGGGCGGTTGTTGGCAACATCACCCTGGAACAGTTTTCCCGTATCCGCCGCAGCCATGCCGGCAGCTTCGGCATGGGCGTGGCGCGTGAATGGCAGGGCAAAGGCGTGGGTTCAAAGCTGCTGGCGGCGGCACTGGACATCGCCGACAACTGGATGAACCTGCGCCGCGTCGAACTGACCGTTTACGCTGACAACGAAGCCGCCATCGGCCTGTATCGCAAATTCGGTTTCGAAACCGAAGGGCTGCTGCGCGATTACGGGTTCCGCGACGGCCAGTGGGTCGATGTCTTGAGCATGGCGCGCCTGCGTCGCATGCCCGGCTAGAGACCTCCCGGCGTTTAGTCGTACGCCGGCAGCGCGCATCTGCCATGCTGGATATCCGTAGCACCGCTTCAACCAAAGGAACACCGCAATGGACGATGTACAGCAACTGGGCGAGATGCTTCGTCACTACGCAGAAAGCGAAGCGCACAAGAAGCAGGTATTCGAGTCGCAATCGGCCGTTTGGGCGACGCGCATCGGTGAACTGTTCGACCAGATCCAGCAGTGGCTGGAGCCGGTCAAGGCACCGAATCTGCTGGAGGTGAGCCGCGAGCAGTACGTTGCCTTCGGGCCAAGCGTTCCGGTGGAGGCGTCGACGTTCAAAACCGAGAAATTATCCATTGTGATTGCCGGCAAGCCGGTGGAATTCGTGCCGGATGTGATGGGCGTGGGCGGTCAGATTTCCCTGGCGGTCATGGGCTTTACCGCTGCGCGCTATGGCAGCGTTTCGCTGGTCTGCCTGCCACCTTCCAATGATTGGCAGTGGCGCAAGACCAACGGTTTGAAAGACCCGGATACCTTTGCGTTCGATGCGAACTTTTTGGCGCAACAGCTGCAGAGCCTGATTCCCCGCGAACGCAGCTGATTTTTCTGTGCACCGCCTATCCCCCTGTGGGAGCGAGCCTGCTCGCGAAGACGGAGTGTCAGTCGACATCAATGTTGACCGATACACCGTTTTCGCGAGCAGGCTCGCTCCCACAGTGAAAAGGGTGGCGCATCAGATTTCAAGGTTTCCCCAACCCGGCTTCACCTCTTCCGGCGCCACCGCATTGATGGTCTTGCCAGTAGCGGCCTCCACCCGCCGCGCCACCTCCGGATCATCGGCAAACGGAATCAAACTGGCATCCTCGAGACTCTCGGCAGTCTGGTGTCTCAAGCAATATTCCACCGCCAGCCACAGGCTCACCGCTCCCAGAATATTCAGCGCGATTTCGATCATCAGGCTATCTGCGCCTCAAGTTCTGCCATTTTCAGGTCTGACACCCGGACCGTCCGCCACACGTTGTAAGCCATCAGCAACATGCCACCGAGGAAGAACACGCCCCCGGCAAAGCGCACCACGAACCCCGGATGGCTGGCCTGCAAGGCTTCGACGAAGGAATAGGTCAATGTGCCGTCGTCGTTGATTGCGCGCCACATCAGGCCCTGGGTGATGCCATTGACCC
>NZ_JBSVWS010000171.1:0-12243 GCF_054071155.1 Pseudomonas sp. SDO5532_S415
GAGCCTGCTCGCGAAGACGGCCTCCTTCGCGACACAAAATTCGGAATTTGCAGAGTAAATGAAGCATAAAAAAGCCCAATGGCCCTGGCACGTATTGACCGTGCTGGTGCTGATCGGCCTGGCCGGCGCGCTGTATTACGCCACCTCGCTGATGTCCTACGAATGGCGCTGGAACCGTGTGCCGCAGTACTTCGCCTACCACGCCGAAGAGTCCCAGCGCGCCGCCGACATCTCCACCGTCAGCGAACTGGTGCGCAAGGGCGACAAGGCTGAAATCACCTTGCGCAACGACGCGGGTGACGAGCAACACCTGACCGTTGACGAAAACAGCCTGCAAGTCGCCCAGGGCGATGATGTTGCCGAAGGCGATGTGATCGGCGTGACCCGCCACTGGGCCGCAGGGCCATTGATGTGGGGGCTTTGGACGACCTTGTGGCTGTCCGTGGTGTCTGGCGTGCTCGGACTGCTGATCGGCCTCGCCACCGGCCTGTGCCGGCTGTCGAACAACCCGACGCTGCGCGATCTCTCGACCATTTACGTCGAACTGGTGCGCGGCACGCCGCTGCTGGTACAGATCTTCATTTTCTATTTCTTCATCGGTACGGTGATGAACCTGTCCCGGGAATTCGCCGGGATTGCCGCGCTGTCACTGTTCACCGGCGCTTACGTAGCGGAAATCATCCGCTCCGGGGTGCAGTCGATTGCCCGTGGCCAGAACGAAGCCGCGCGCTCCCTGGGTTTGAGCGCTGGCCAGTCGATGCGTCACGTGGTCCTGCCGCAAGCGTTCAAACGCGTGCTGCCACCGCTGGCCGGGCAATTCATCAGTCTGGTGAAAGACACCTCGCTGGTGTCGGTGATCGCGATTACCGAACTGCTCAAAAGCGGTCGTGAAGTCATCACCACGTCGTTCTCGCCGTTCGAAATCCTGTTCTGCGTTGCCGGACTGTATTTGTTGATCAACCTGCCGCTGTCGAAAATCGCCGGCCGGCTTGAGCGGAGGCTCGCGCAAAGTGATTGAAGTCCGCGATCTGGTAAAAGTCTTCGACACCCGTGGCCAGGTGGTGCGCGCGGTGGATAACGTGTCCACCCATGTAGCCAAGGGCGAAGTGTTGGTGGTGATCGGTCCGTCCGGTTCCGGCAAATCGACTTTCCTGCGCTGCCTCAATGGCCTGGAAGCGTTCGACTCCGGCTCGGTGAGCATCGACGGCCTGCAACTGGCCGACCCGAAAACCGATGTGAACGCCTATCGCCGCGAAGTCGGCATGGTGTTCCAGCATTTCAACCTGTTTCCGCACATGACCGTGCTGGAGAATCTGTGCCTGGCCCAGAAGGTCGTGCGCAAGCGCGGCAAGAAAGAGCGCGAGGCCAAGGCCCTGGCGCTGCTGGAGAAAGTCGGGATTGCGCAGAAGGCCAACGAGTTTCCGTCGCGCCTGTCCGGCGGCCAGCAACAGCGCGTGGCGATTGCCCGCGCACTGGCCATGGAGCCGAAGGTCATGCTGTTCGACGAACCGACCTCGGCGCTGGACCCGGAAATGGTTGGCGAAGTGTTGGACGTGATGAAAAACCTGGCCCTGGAAGGCATGACCATGGTCTGTGTTACCCACGAAATGGGCTTTGCCCGGGAAGTGGCGGACCGGGTGTTGTTCTTCGATCACGGCAAGTTGCTCGAAGATGCTTCGCCGGCGGAGTTCTTCGATGCACCGAAGGACCCGCGGGCGCAGGCGTTTTTGCGGCAGGTTCTCTAACCTCGGCGCCTGCCGAATCGCCTTCGCGAGCAGGCTCGCCCCACATTGGATCTAGCGCATTCTGTGGGAGCGAGCCTGCTCGCGAAGGCATCACCTCGGTCCCAAGCAAACCGAGGCCCTCGCTTCACCTCAAACCCTGAACTTGCCCACCAGCATCTGCAAATGCGTCCCCAACCGCGCCAGCTCAACACTGGACGCCGCTGTCTCTTCACTCGCCGCCGATGTCTGATCCGACACATCGCGCACATTCAGCACGCTGCGGTTGATCTCCTCGGCCACGGCGCTTTGTTGCTCGGCAGCGGCGGCGATCTGTTGGTTCATGGCCTGGATCGCCGACACTGTGCGGGTGATGCTCTCCAGTGAGCCGCCGGCGCGGCGGGTCAGTTCGACGCTGCTATCGGTCAGGCTGCGGCTGTTGTCCATGATGGTCGCCACTTGCTGGGTGCCGTTTTGCAAGCCGACGATCAGCTCTTCGATTTCTTCGGTGGACTTCTGGGTGCGCTGGGCCAGGCTGCGGACTTCGTCGGCGACCACGGCAAACCCGCGTCCGGCTTCACCGGCACGGGCGGCTTCGATGGCGGCGTTGAGCGCCAGCAGGTTGGTTTGCTGGGCCACGGACTTGATCACGTCGAGCACGCTGCCGATCTTGTCGCTCTCGCGCTTGAGCTCGCCCATGGCTTCGGTGGAGTTACCGACTTCCAGGGCCAGGCGTTCGATCTGGGCGATGGCTTCGCCGACCACCTTGTCGCCTTCGCGGGCCTGCTGGTCGGCGGCGACGGCGGCTTCGGAGGCTTCCTCGGCGTTGCGCGCGACTTCCTGCACGGTGGCGGTCATTTCGTTCATGGCGGTGGCCACCTGGTCAGTCTCGACCTTCTGGCTGTTGACCCCGGCACTGGTCTGTTCAGTGACCGCCGACAGCTCTTCGGCGGCGCTGGCGATTTGCGTGACACCGTCGCTAATGCCGCCGATCAGTTCGCGAAGGCCTTGGGTCATGCTCTGGATGGCGCGTTGCAGCTGGCCCAATTCGTCCTGACGTTTGGAGGTCAGGTTGTGAGTCAGATCGCCGGCGGCGATGCGTTCCGCCACCTTGAGGGTTTGATTCAGCGGAATCACGATCTGGCGCGTGATGGCCCAGGCGGCGAACAGACCGAAAATCAAGGCCAGGACGGTGGCCAGTAGCAGCATATTCTTGGCGTGCGCCACGTCGGTATCACGTACGAGGGTTTGTGAGGCGGTGAGTTTCTTGCTGACATCGAGGAGGATTTCACCTTGGGCAGCCATGCGTTTGAGCGCTTCGGCTGCGGCGACCTGGGAGTCCCGGTACTGGCTGACGGCCGCGCGGTAGGCCTTGAGCGAGTCAGTTGCTTGCTGAAGGTTGGCGATGTGTTGTTCCGGCAGTTTCGACGGCAGGCTTTCGAGGTATTTCAGGGCATTGTCGATGGCATCCAGCGCGGGCTGCTCGGCCTCGGATTTGCCGCTGTAGGTATAGCCACGAACCTGGAAGCGTGCTTGCTGGATCAGTTTGCTCAGGTCGATCACGCTGTTGAACTGCGCGACGCTGTCGCCCTGCAACATGGATTTTTCGACTTCGGCGACCTTGGCCACGGCATTGTCGGCAGTGGCGCCGAGTTTGCTGCGGGCGTCTTCACGGTTGGCGCCGGCCTGGGTCATGGCGCCGAAGGCTTGTTTGTACTGGCTGAGGGCGGCCAGTTGTTGGTCGATCATGGCGACGTCGGCGGGCTGCTCGATCATCTGGCGAGCGGCTTGCAGGCTGGTGTCGATCTTGGCCAGCAAGTCGTTGACGATGCCGGGGCCTTGCTCGCCGCGACGCATTTCGTAGTCCAGGCGGGCGATGCGCAAATCTTTGGTCAATCCGTTGATATCGGAAATGAACCCCAGCTTGTCGCCGCGGCTGGTCACATCGCTCAGGCCGGTCCAGCCGGTGACGGTGATCAGCAGTGTCAGCAGCAGCACCAGGCCAAAGCCGACGCCCAGTTTGCGATTGACGCTTACATTCCCTAGTTTCTCGGCCAGCCATTGGTACATGCTGCAACTCCCTCGGACCATCTATTGGTTTTATGGGGGGTATATCGGCAGGGGAGTGGGGTTCTGTAGGCGGCACCCGATGGACGGGCGGGTGCGAATGATGACCTGTGGAAGCGGGTTTGCTCGCGAAGAGGGAGTGTCAGCCGACATGTCAGTGGCTGAAACACCGCTTTCGCGAGCAGGCTCGCTCCCACAGGGGGGGCAGTGCTGGAGGTTAGAAGAGGCGTGCCAGCAGTGCGGTAACGGCGGTTTCGACACGCAGGATGCGCTCGCCGAGCTGAACCGGTTGCAGGCCGGACTTGCCGAGCAAATCGATTTCGTAAGGAATCCATCCGCCTTCCGGGCCGATGGCCAGGGTCACCGGTTCAGTCAGCGCGCGGGGGCAGGGCGGGTAGTTGCCGGGATGACCAACCAGGCCTAGGGTGCTTTCGCTGATCGCCGGCAGACGGTCTTCGACGAAAGGCTTGAAGCGCTTTTCGATGATGACCTCCGGCAACACGCTGTCCCGGGCCTGCTCGAGGCCGAGGATCAACTGCTCGCGAATGGCTTCCGGTTCCAGGAACGGGGTTTGCCAGAAGCTCTTCTCGACGCGATAGCTGTTCACCAGCACGATGCGCGGCACACCCATGGCCGCCACGGTCTGAAACACCCTACGCAGCATTTTGGGCCGTGGCAGGGCCAGAATCAGGGTCAATGGCAGCTTGGCCGGTGGTGGCTGATCAAGAGTGACGCGCAATTCCGCTTCAGCGGCGTCCAGGCGCAGCACTTCGGCCGAGCCCATCAGGCCGCCGATCCGCCCGACGCGCATGCTGTCGCCGACTTCACAGCGATGGACTTCCTGCATGTGGGTCAACCGGCGATCGCGCAGCACCACACGGTCAGCCGCAATGAAATCGGCCTCTTCGAGGAGCAGCAGGTTCACGCTTGGGTCGCTGGCGGCTGGTCGTTGTGATCGTCAGCCGGCTGGTCATCCGGATGTTCGCCGCGCTTGCTGATCAAGCCGCCAAACAGGATGCCGATTTCGAACAACAGCCACATCGGTACGGCCAGCAGCGTCTGCGAAAAGATGTCCGGTGGTGTCAGGATCATGCCGACCACGAAGCAGCCGATGATCACGTACGGGCGGATTTTCTTCAGGTATTTGACGTCGACCACGCCGATCCATACCAGCAGCACCACGGCCACCGGGATTTCGAACGCCACGCCGAAAGCGAAGAACAGCGTCATGACGAAGTCGAGGTAGCTGGTGATGTCGGTCATCATTTCCACGCCAGCCGGGGTGGCGGCAGCGAAGAACTTGAAGATCAGCGGGAACACCAGGAAATAGGCGAAGGCCATGCCGGCGTAGAACAGCACGATGCTCGAAACCAGCAAGGGCACGGCGATGCGTTTCTCATGCTTGTACAAGCCCGGCGCGATAAAACCCCAGATCTGGTGCAGGATCACCGGGATCGCCAGGAACAGCGACACCATCATCGTCAGCTTCAGTGGCGTCAGGAACGGCGACGACACGTCGGTGGCGATCATCGTTGCGCCTTCTGGCAGGTACTGGCGCAGAGGCGTGGAGACGAAGGTGTAAATCTGCTGGGTGAAGGCGAACAACCCGGCGAAGATGATGAACACCGCCGCTACGCAGCGCAGCAGGCGGGTGCGCAACTCGGTGAGGTGCGAAACCAGCGGCATGTGCTGGTCGTTTTCAGGAAGATCGCTCATGGGGCTCGCGGCGGCAATGTTGGGTCTTGAGGGGCCGGCGCGACAGGCGCAGCGGCTGGAGCAACAGGTTCAGTCGAGGGCGCTGCAACAACGGGCGCGGGTTCCACGCTCGCTGTAACCGGTGCTGACTCGGTGGCGGCAGGCGCATGAATCGTCGGCGTCGCCACAGGCTCGACCGGAGTCGGCTCCTGCTGGGTCGGCGTGAAAATCTTCCGCGCCTCCTGCTCCAGAGACAGAATGTGTTCGTTGTGCAGTTGCCGGCGAATTTCGTCGGCACCGATTTCACGTTCAACTTCCTGTTTGATCGCATTGAAGCTGCGCTTCAGGCGCCCGACCCACAGGCCGGCGGTGCGCGCAGCGCCCGGCAGGCGTTCGGGACCCAGCACCAGCAGGGCAACCAGGCCGACGAGCAGCAGTTCAGAGAAGCTGATACCAAACATTAGTCAGTGCTCACACGTCTTTGCGGATCGGCTCTTCGACTTTCTGTGCCTGCACGTCGATGGTGTGCGGCTGGTTTACCGACTGTGTGGCTTGTGGCTGAACAGGCGGAACCGGTTGGGCTGGAGTCGCGGTCGGATCGGCCGGTTTTTCGTCGTCGTTCATGGCCTTGCGGAAGCCCTTGATCGATTCGCCAACGTCGGTTCCGAGGTTTTTCAGCTTTTTGGTACCGAATACCAGCACGACAACAACCAGGATGACGACCCAGTGTTTCCAGTCAAAAATGCCCATATTGCTGCTCCTCTCTAATAGTTATTCAGGCGGACGGACGCGAGGCTTTCTCAGCGTGTCCGGACAGACCGAAGCGACGGTCCAGTTCATCGAGTACAGCCTGTGGATGCTGCCCCAATTGGGCGAGCATGACCATGCTGTGGAACCACAAATCGGCGGTTTCGTAGATCACATCGCTGCAGTCGCCGCTGACGGCGGCATCCTTGGCGGCAATGATGGTTTCGACCGACTCTTCGCCGACTTTTTCCAGAATCTTGTTCAAGCCCTTGTGGTACAGGCTGGCGACATACGAGCTGTCGGCGGCGGCGCCTTTGCGCTCTTCCAGCACCTGGGCCAGACGGGTCAGTGTGTCACTCATGTTTGTGTCCTGCGGAGTAAATGGCATGCGGATCTTTGAGGACCGGGTCGACGGTTGTCCAGTCGCCGTTTTCGTAGACGCGGTAGAAGCAGCTCTGACGGCCGGTATGGCAGGCGATGTCGCCGATCTGCTCGACCATCAAAATGATGACGTCAGCGTCACAGTCCAGGCGCATCTCGTGCAGGGTCTGCACATGGCCGGACTCTTCGCCCTTGCGCCACAGTTTGCCACGAGAGCGTGACCAGTAGATCGCACGGTTCTCGGCAGCGGTCAGTTCCAGCGCTTCGCGGTTCATCCAGGCCATCATGAGGACGCGCCCGGTCTTGTGATCCTGGGCAATTGCCGGTACCAGGCCATCGGCGTCCCACTTGATCTCGTCCAGCCAGTTTTTCATCTTCAGTTCCTGAAGTAGCTCCAAGCTTCAAGCTTCAAGCTGCAAGTAAAAGCCAGTTCGCTTAGGTTTTTCGTAATGTGCAATGTGCGATCTACAGGCCTAAGTCAAACATGAATGCGACGGGCGCCGCTTGAAGCTTGCAGCTTATAACTTGCAGCTGATTCATGCTATCGACGAACGACCAGATACAAGCCGACGGCCATCATGATGCCCGCCGGCCAGTAGGCCAGGTCGTTCAACGGCCCGCCTGCTGCCAGGATCGCGCCGCCGGCCAGATGGGCGGTGCCGAGTAACCGCAGGAACCAGTCGTCGCGGCGTCGGTGCCAGGGTGGCGACGGGTCGCTGGCGTGGGGCTGGGACAGGCGTTCGAGCAAGTCGCGGGTCATGTTGGCCAGGTGCGGGATCTGCTCGATCTGGCCCTGAACGTTGCCAAACAAGGCCTTGGGACTGACGCGCTCGCGCATCCAGCGCTCGAGGAACGGTTGCGCGGTGTTCCACAGGTCGAGGTCCGGGTACAGCTGGCGGCCGAGGCCTTCGATGTTCAACAGGGTTTTCTGCAAAAGAACAAGCTGCGGCTGCACTTCCATGTTGAAGCGCCGGGCCGTCTGGAACAGGCGCATCAACACCTGACCGAAGGAAATATCTTTTAACGGTTTTTCGAAGATCGGTTCGCACACCGTACGGATCGCCGCTTCGAATTCGTTGAGTTTGGTTTCCGCCGGTACCCATCCCGAATCGATGTGCAATTGCGCGACACGACGGTAATCACGCTTGAAGAACGCGAACAGGTTGCGGGCCAGATAATCCTGGTCTTCCGGGGTCAGGCTGCCGACGATGCCGCAGTCGATCGCGATGTATTGCGGGCTCCACGGCTGCACGGTGCTGACGAAAATGTTGCCGGGGTGCATGTCGGCATGGAAGAAGCTGTCGCGGAACACCTGGGTGAAGAAGATTTCCACGCCGCGCTCGGCGAGCATTTTCATGTCAGTTCGCTGGTCGGCCAGGGTGGCCAGGTCGGTGACCTGAATTCCGTAGATGCGCTCCATCACCAGCACTTTCGGCCGGCACCAGTCCCAGTAGATTTGCGGCACGTACAGTAGCGGCGAACCCTCGAAGTTACGTTTCAGCTGGCTGGCGTTGGCCGCCTCACGCAGCAGGTCGAGTTCGTCATAGATGGTTTTTTCATAGTCGCTGACCACGTCCACCGGGTGCAGCAGGCGCGCATCGGCCGAAACTTTTTCGGCGGCGCGGGCCAGGATGAACAGCCACGCCAGATCTTGGGCGATCACCGGTTTGAGGCCCGGGCGGATCACCTTGACCACCACTTCTTCACCGGTTTTCAGTTGCGCGGCATGCACCTGCGCCACCGAGGCCGAGGCCAGCGGTTCAACGTCGAAGCGGCTGAACACCTCGCTGATCTTTTTGCCGAGCTGCTCTTCGATCAGCTTGACCGACACTTGCGAGTCGAACGGCGGCACCCGGTCCTGCAACATCATCAATTCATCGGCGATGTCTTCGGGCAGCAGATCGCGACGGGTGGACAGAATCTGCCCGAACTTGATGAATATCGGCCCCAGGTCCTGGAGCGCCAGGCGCAATCGGGCGCCACGGCTCAGGTCCAGGGTCTTGCGCGGGAACCAGCGCCACGGCAAGGCATAACGCAGCACCAGCAAAAACCAGGGCAGCGGCAGGGCGAACAGCAGGTCATCGAGGCGGTAGCGGATCACGACGCGCTGGATGCGCAACAGACGGCGGACGGCAAGCAGCTTCATGCGTTATCGCTTGGGTCGAGGGATCGGGAAAGGCGCTCGAAACGCGCCTCAAGTCGTTCCAGATCGAGTTTGATCCGGTCCAGTTCACTGAATCGGGCTTCAGCTTCGCGCTGCCCCACAAGGGTGCGCGACTCTTCGGCCAGGTATTCGGCGAGGTTCTGGTTGAGGCTGGCAAATCCTTGTTGATACCAGCGGGCGCGGCTGCGCAGGTGGCCGCCGACCAATTGTGTGGCGACGGGGCCGAGCCAGCGTGAGAGTTCATACTCCCAGTCCAGTTCGAGGTCCTGCAGGATAGCCGCCAGTTCCAACAGCACACCGCTGTCGCCATCGAGCTCGACTTCGGGTGCATGCAGCACCGCAGTCTTGTCCTTGCTCATCGCCAGTTTCAACAGGCTGGAGGCCGGTGCACGCAAGGTGCAATCGGCGCCGGTTTCCCACTGGGAGGCGAGCATCAGGCCTTCATCGCTGGGCAGGATGAACAATTGCAGCGCCGGGCTGCGGCAATCGACGGCAATCACTTTGCCGCTCAAATGCGCGAGCCGCGGCAGCGCCGTGCTGTCGAGTCGCAGCACCCGGTTCAGACCGAGTTCAACGCTGGCGAGCAGGCCGGCGAGCAGCATCAGGGTTTGATGCCGCGGTGCAAGGCGACGATGCCTGCGGTCATGTTGTGATAGGTCACGCGGTCGAAACCGGCCTCGACCATCATCGACTTCAGGGTTTCCTGGTTCGGGTGCATGCGGATCGATTCGGCCAGGTAGCGATAGCTTTCCGAATCATTGGTGATCAGCTTGCCCATCAGCGGCATGAAGGCGAACGAGTAGGCGTCGTAGGCCTTGGACATCAGCGCGTTGGTCGGCTTGGAGAACTCCAGCACCAGCAGGCGGCCGCCGGGCTTGAGTACACGCAGCATCGAACGCAGGGCGTCCTCTTTATGCGTCACGTTGCGCAGGCCGAAGGCGATGGTCACGCAGTCGAAGTGGTTGTCCGGGAATGGCAGCTTTTCCGCGTCGGCCTGGACGAACTCGACGTTGCCGGCCACACCGAGGTCCAGCAGGCGGTCACGACCGACCTTTAGCATGGATTCGTTGATGTCGGCCAGTACGACCTGACCGGTCGGACCAACAAGATGCGAGAATTTGCGGGTCAGGTCGCCGGTGCCGCCGGCGATGTCCAGCACGCGGTTGCCGGTGCGCACGCCCGACAGTTCGATCGCGAAACGCTTCCACAGACGGTGCATGCCGCCCGACAGGAGGTCGTTCATCAGGTCGTACTTGGCCGCTACCGAATGGAAAACTTCAGCGACTTTTTCCGCTTTCTGGCTTTCCGGAACGTTTTTGAAGCCGAAGTGAGTGGTGGGTTCGGCATCGTTGCCTTTGCGCTGATCAGTCATATCGCTGTCACCAAAAGAGAATGCGCGACATTCTAATCCCCATGGGATGCTTTGTCTTGGCAAGGCTGAAGGTAAGATGGGTCAACCTCGGGACGTTTTGCCGCAGCAGCGGTCAGGATCCACCGAATCAGTATTCATAGAACAGGAGTCATTCGATGGCCCGTATTAGTGTTGAGCGTGCCCACGGCCTGGGTAAGGAAGCGGCGCGCGAGAAGGCGGACAAGCTGGCGCAGAAACTCTCCGACCAGTATGGCCTGGCGCCGCAATGGTCCGGCGATACCCTGAACCTCACGCGCCCGGGTGTGAAAGGTGCTGTGTCTGTAAGCGAAGACTCGATCAGAGTCGATGTGGAGTTGGGCCTGATGATGTCGGCCATGAGCGGCATGATCAAATCGGAAATCGAAAAGGCGCTGGATAAAGCGCTCGTCTGATTTCCGAGTCGAACCACATCCCCTGTGGGAGCCAGCCTGCTGGCGATGGCGGTGCATCAGTCAACATGGGTGTTGATGGATAAATCGCTATCGCCAGCAGGCTGGCTCCCACATTTGTTTGTGGTGTGCCCAAAGTTTTATGTCAGTTGTTAGGGTGCCGTTTCTAATTTTTCTCCCTACTTTGTGCCGGAGCCCGACACTTTCGCGGGCAGTTCCTCAAACCTTCTGCGCGTGAGGTGCACCATGGCCAAAGTTATTTTGAAGAAAAAAATCGACGCTTCGACTACCGCTCTGGGCGACGTCAAATCGTATGCCCGCAAGATCTGGCTGGCAGGCCTGGGTGCCTACGCCAAGGTTGGCCAAGAGGGCAGCGAGTACTTTCAAGAGTTGATCAAGGCTGGTCAAACTGTTGAAACGAAAGGAAAAAAAGTAGTTGCCGAGAGGCTCGAAGCGGCCAATGCCGAGATCGATGAAGCCAAGAACGAAGTGAGTACATTCAAGGGCAAGGTTGAAGTTCAGCTCGACAAGGTCGAGAAGGCTTTTGACTCGCGCGTTGCAAGTGCCTTGAATCGTATCGGCATTCCGTCTAAACATGACGTGGAGACACTCTCTGTCAAGCTCGATGAGCTGACGGCATTGCTCGAACGCGTCGCGCGTAAATCTTAAGGAGAACGGGATGGCTGTTAAAAAGAACACCGAAAAAGAAGGCAGCTCGTGGATCGGGAAAGTCGAAGACTACTCCCGCAAGATCTGGCTGGCTGGTTTAGGCGTGTACTCGAAGATCGACACTGACGGCAGCAAAATCTTCGATGCATTGGTTAAAGACGGCGAGAAGGCCGAGAAGGCGATTGGCAAGAAAGTCGACACTGCCAAGGACAGCGCCAAGGGCTCTGCCTCTTCGGCCAAGTCGCGCATCAGCGGCGTGAAAGACAAAGCGCTGGGCAAGTGGGATGAGCTGGAAGGGGCTTTCGACAAGCGTCTGAACAGCGCCATTTCGCGCCTGGGCGTGCCGAGCCGCAATGAGGTCAAGGCACTGCATAGCAAGGTCGATACCCTCACCAAGCAAATCGAAAAACTGACCGGGGCCAAGGTTGCGCCTGTTGCGGCGAAAACCGCGGCAGCCAAACCCGCTGCCAAACCGGCCGCCAAATCCGCAGCCAAGCCACTGGCCAAAGCGGCGGCTAAACCCGCTGCCAAAACGGCTGCTGCAAAACCTGCTGCCAAGACTGCAGCCAAACCGGTAGCAGCAAAAGCCGCGGCTAAACCGGCAGCGAAACCTGCTGCCAAGCCTGCAGCAGCAAAAACCGCAGCCGCGAAACCTGCAGTAAAACCTGCCGCCGCGAAGAAGCCAGCAGTGAAAAAGCCGGCCGCTCCAAAAGCCGCCGCACCAAAACCGGCAGTGGCAGCCGCCAAACCGGCAACCCCGGCCGCTCCGGTCAGCGCATCGAACTCCGCTACCGCGCCGACCCCTGCTGTGACCCCGACTGCCGCGCCAGCTCCATCGACGCCAACCAGTCAGTCCTGATTCTTCAGGGCTCCAAAAAAATGCCCGGCCTGCCAAGGTCGGGCGTTTTTGTTTGTGCATAGGCTTGGCATCGCCATAGATCCACTGTGGGAGCGAGCCTGCTCGCGAATGCGGTATGCCATTCAGCATTGATGGTGACT
>NZ_JBSVWS010000172.1:0-12134 GCF_054071155.1 Pseudomonas sp. SDO5532_S415
TAGATCTTTACTGGACACAGTATGTGTGTTCAACGCAGGCCCACTGTGGGAGCGAGCCTGCTCGCGAAGAGGCCCGATCAGGCAATGAAAATACTGGATCAGTTGAACTCGTCACCCACCGGATACCGGCTGGCATTCAAGCTCTCCTTGATCTTGCGCAAGTGCGGCTGGAAGTCCACGCCCCGGCGCAAGGTCATGCCGGTGGCGAGCACGTCCAGCACAGTCAGTTGAATGATCCGCGAGGTCATCGGCATGTAGATGTCGGTGTCCTCCGGCAGCGGGATGTTCAGGCTCAAGGTGCTGGCCTTGGCCAAGGGTGAGTTCTCCGCGGTCAAGCCAAGCACCGATGCGCCGTTTTCCCGGGCGATGCGGGCCACTTCCACCAGTTCGCGGGTGCGACCGGTGTAGGAAATGATCACGAATAACTCGCCGGTGTGCGCCACCGACGCAATCATGCGCTGCATCAGCACGTCGGCATGGGCGGTCACGGCCAGATTGAAGCGGAAGAACTTGTGCTGCGCATCCAGGGCCACCGGGGCTGAAGCGCCGAGGCCGAAGAAGTGGATCTGCCGGGCCTGGATCAACAGGTCGACGGCGCGGCTGATCAGGTTCGGGTCCAGCGCCTGGCAAGCGCTGTCCAGGGACGCGATGGCGCTGCCGAAGATTTTCTGGGTATAGGCTTCCGGATTGTCGTCGGCCTCCACCGCACGGCTGACGTACGCCGCGCCGCTGGCCAGGCTCTGGGCCAGTTGCAGCTTCAGTTCGGGGTAGCCGCTGACGCCGAACGAACGGCAGAAACGGTTGACCGTCGGCTCACTGACCGATGCGGCCTGGGCGAGGGCGGCGATGCTGAACCGGGTGGCCTGCTGTGGGTTGAGCAGGATCACTTCGGCGACTTTGCGTTCGGCCTTGTTCAGCTCTTCAAGGCGATTCTGGATCTGCTCCAGTAGATTTCGCACGCGGTCCATATGGATTTCCTTGATTCACCTGCGCCGATAAGCGCACGGCTAATGCAAAAAGGGCCTTTGATGCGGCCCGTAACGGTGGCCTATCCTACTGATGGCTCCGACCGACCACCACTCGGAATCTGTATTTTGCGAAAATGTTGTGGTTATTACTACATTTTCCCTTGAGTGATGCCTTGAAAAAAGGTATTTGTAGCTTAACTTGATAAAAGAACAAACATCATGCCTTCGATTACGGTTGAACCGTGCACCTTCGCCTTGTTCGGCGCCCTCGGCGATCTGGCCCTGCGCAAGCTGTTTCCTGCCCTTTATCAACTCGACGGTGCAGGCCTGCTGCACGAGGACACGCGCATCATCGCGCTGGCCCGTGAACCCGGCAGCGAGCAGGAGCATCTGACGTTCATCGCCGCCGAGCTGCGCCGCTATGTCGGTGCCAAGGAGCTGGACGAAGCCGTGGTCGAGCGTTTCCTCGCGCGCCTGAGCTACCTGCACGTCGATTTCCTCAGGTCCGAAGACTATGTGGCGCTGGCCGAAGCAGCGGGCAGCGCGCAACGGGTCATCGCCTATTTCGCCACGCCGGCAGCGGTTTACGGTGCGATCTGCGAGAACCTGGCCAAGGTTGGCCTGGCGGAAAACACCCGCGTGGTGCTGGAAAAACCCATCGGTTCGGACCTGGAGTCCTCGCGCAAGGTCAACGATGCCGTGGCGCAGTTCTTCCCGGAGAACCGCACGTATCGCATCGACCACTACTTGGGCAAGGAAACCGTCCAGAACCTGATCGCCCTGCGTTTCGCCAACAGCCTGTTCGAAACCCAGTGGAACCAGCACTACATCTCCCACGTGGAAATCACCGTGGCCGAGAAGGTTGGCATCGAAGGCCGCTGGGGTTACTTCGACAAGGCCGGTCAGCTGCGTGACATGATCCAGAACCACCTGCTGCAACTGCTCTGCCTGATCGCCATGGACCCGCCGGCCGACCTGTCCGCCGACAGCATTCGCGACGAGAAAGTCAAAGTCCTCAAGGCGCTGGCGCCGATCAGCCCGGAAGGCCTGACCACCCAAGTAGTGCGCGGTCAGTACATCGCCGGCCACAGTGAAGGCAAGTCGGTACCGGGTTACCTGGAAGAACCGAACTCCAACACCCAGAGCGACACCGAAACCTTCGTCGCCCTGCGGGCCGATATCCGCAACTGGCGCTGGGCGGGCGTGCCGTTCTACCTGCGTACCGGCAAGCGCATGCCGCAGAAGCTGTCGCAGATCGTCATCCACTTCAAGGAACCGTCGCATTACATCTTCGCTCCCGAGCAGCGCCTGCAAATCAGCAACAAGCTGATTATCCGCCTGCAACCGGACGAAGGCATTTCCTTGCGTGTGATGACCAAGGATCAAGGCCTGGACAAGGGCATGCAGCTGCGCAGTGGTCCGTTGCAGCTGAATTTTTCCGACACCTGGCGCAGTGCACGGATTCCCGATGCCTACGAACGGTTGTTGCTGGAAGTGATGCGTGGCAATCAGAACCTGTTTGTCCGTAAAGATGAAATCGAAGCCGCGTGGAAGTGGTGTGACCAGTTGATCGCCGGGTGGAAGAAATCCGGTGATGCGCCCAAGCCGTACGCGGCCGGGTCCTGGGGCCCCATGAGTTCCATTGCACTGATCACGCGGGACGGGAGGTCGTGGTATGGCGATATCTAATTTGAAACTGCCCCGGGGTGTCAGCGCCCATGCGTTCAAGAGCCCCGTGCTCTTGGCCGAAGGCCTGGCACTGAACGTGGCCAAACACCTGAACGAGGCGATCGACACCCAGGGCACCGCGACCCTGGTGGTGTCCGGCGGCCGCAGTCCGGTAGCGTTTTTCCAGCACCTGGCCAAGCAGACACTGGACTGGTCAAACGTGGTGATCAGCCTGGCTGACGAGCGCTGGGTGCCGGTGGAACACGCCGACAGCAATGCTGGCCTGCTCAAGAAATATCTGTTGCAAGGCCCGGCGGCCAAGGCGCAATTCCTGAGCCTGTACAGCGCCACCGCCAACCTGGAACAGGCAGCAGAACAAGCCGACCGTTTGCTCGCCGAATTGCCGGCGATCGACGTGCTGGTGCTGGGCATGGGGGACGACGGCCACACCGCGTCGCTGTTCCCGGGCAGCCCGAACCTCGCCGAAGCCCTGCAGGCCGACGGCAGCCGTCGCTGCTACCCGATGCTGGCGCCGACCGTGCCGCATCAGCGCCTGACCATGAGCCGTGCGCTGCTGGCCTCGGCCAAACACAAAATTCTGTCGATTTCCGGTCAGTCCAAGTTGACCACTCTCGATACCGCACTGGCCGGTGACGATGTCGCCGCACTGCCGATTCGCGCGTTTCTGCAACCCACGTTAGAGATTTACTGGTGCCCATGAGCCAAGGAACAGCCGCTATGACAAACCCATCCCCGACCGTTTCCATGGCGGATAAAGTTGCCCTGATCGACAGCCTCTGCGCCAAGGCGCGGATCCTGCCGGTGATCACCATCGCCCGCGAGCAGGACATCCTGCCGCTGGCCGATGCCCTCGCTGCTGGTGGCCTGACCGCCCTGGAAGTGACCCTGCGTTCGCAGTTCGGCCTCAAGGCCATCCAGGTCCTGCGTGAGCAGCGTCCGGAACTGATGACCGGTGCCGGCACAGTACTCGATCGCCATATGCTGGCCGCGGCCGAAGCGGCCGGTTCGCAATTCATCGTCACGCCGGGTATCACCCGCGACCTGCTGGAAGCCAGCGTCGACAGCCCGATCCCACTGTTGCCAGGTATCAGCAACGCCTCGGGCATCATGGAAGGCTACGGCCTGGGGTATCGCCGCTTCAAGCTGTTCCCGGCGGAAGTCAGCGGCGGCGTCGCGGCCATCAAGGCCCTGGGCGGCCCGTTCGGAGAAGTTAAATTCTGCCCGACCGGCGGCGTAGGCCCGGCCAACATCAAGAGCTACATGGCGCTGAAAAACGTCATGTGCGTGGGCGGTAGCTGGATGCTTGATCCGGAGTGGATCAAGAACGGTGACTGGGCCCGCATTCAGGAATGCACCGCCGAGGCCTTGGCGCTGCTGGACTGATCAGCTTTACCTGACACTTCGTTGTGTGTTCTACGGCTTTACGGTGCGCTTGGTCGGTGCACCGTTTTTTTTTGCCTGGAAGAAGACCTGTGGGATATCTGTGGGAGCGAGCCTGCTCGCGAAAGCGATCTGACAGTCAGCATCTTCATTGGATATGAATCCGTCTTCGCGAGCAGGCTCGCTCCCACAGGTCAGCGCAGCTCCGTCAGCGCCGTGACCAGTCGTTTCATATGGTCGGCGGTGGTGGTCAGCCCCGGCGTAATCCGGATGCACGGACCACACGCCGCGCCGGTGCGCACCACGGTGAACAGGTTGTAGTCGTTGAGCAGCCGCTCGACCATCGCCTGTTGATCGGCCTGGGCGGTAAAGCGCATCGACGTGATGCCGCAATACAGTCGAGGGTCGTCCGGGGTCAGGACTTCAATGCCGGGCAACTCGCGTACCGCACGAACCCAGAGGTTACGCAGGTGGTTGAGGCGCGTGCCCTTGGCCGCGGAACCGCCCATCGCGTGATGTTCCTCGATGACCAGCGGCAAGGTCAGCAAGGCCGGGATGTTAGGTGTGCTGTAGGGCGTACGGGCACGAATGTCGGTCAGCGCAAAGTGCATTTCGCCCATGTCCGGGTCGATGTCCGCCAGGCGCTCAGGGGCGATGTAGAGGAAGCCTAAGGTCAACGGTGCACCGATCCACTTGTGCAGGTTGTAGGCCGCGAAGTCGATGCCCAGTTCATCGAGGTTGAACTCGAATTGACCCAGCGCGTGGGCGCCATCGAGGATCACGTCGATACCATGCTCCTTGGCGGCAGCGGCAATGGCCTGCACCGGCATCACCAGGCCGGTACGGTGGGTGATATGGGTCAGGGCCATCAGCTTGAGCCGCGGGTAGCGCGCAAAGGTTTCACGGTAGGTGGCGATCAAGTTGTCGAAGCTGGCGGGGTGCCGGTGTTCGATCTCGATGACGTCGACACCGCGATGTTTCGCCAGCCAGCGCATGGCGCCCTTGACGGTGTCGTACTCCAGATCGCAGATCAGCACCTGGTCACCCGGCTGCAGGCGATTGTAGTTGCGGATCAGCGACTGCAAACCCTCCGTAGCGTTGCTGGTGAGCGCGACCGTCTCGGCGGACACACCGATCAGATTGGCCACTTGCGCCTGGATCTTGATGCTTTCGCCCTGTTCGAAACGCTGACGAACGTGAACCGAGTTGCCGCGATTGATCAGTTCGATGTTGCGCTGATATTCCTCGACCACCGTGCGCGACATACGTCCGAAATAACCGTTTTCCAGGTTGATCGGGCCGGGTTGCAGATCGTAGCGATCGGCAAAGGTTTGCCAGAAGGCTTCATCACGGGCGCGGCGGGTGTTGTCGGGCATGGGGTTACTCGATCAGGGGCGGGATGAGTGAATCAGTGGCGAGGGGCAGGTTTGCCATGTTTGGCGCGCAGCGGTTCCAGCAACTCCGACAAACCGTTGTGATCGATTTCCTGCATCAGCGCCAGCAGGCCACCCAGTTCGCCATGGGGGAAACCTTCCCGGGCGAACCAGTTCAGGTAGGGCCCCGGCAAGTCCGCAATGATCCGGCCTTTGTACTTGCCGAAGGGCATTTCGCGGGTTATCAGCAGTTCGAGCTTTTCAGGGTTCATCACGCAGTCGTCTTGATTCAATGAGTCGGAAAAATACAGGCATTCTGCATGCAGGCCAAATGACAGATCATGCAAAAAAAACGGATACAGATTTCCAGGTTTTATCTAACTACATGAAATATAACGGTTAATTGATCGGTTCGAAGCTGGCATGCAGGCTGCACTACTTAAGGCATCTTTCATCAACCGCAAGGAATTGAAAAATGACCGACATGAATAAAGAAGCGATTTCTGTACTCAACGACCTGATTGAAACCAGCAAGGACGGTCAGGAAGGGTTCAAGACTTGCGCTGAAGACATTAAACACCCTGAACTCAAAACCCTGTTCGTGCAACGCTCGGCCGATTGCGCTGCGGCTGCCGCAGAATTGCAGAGTGCCGTGCGTTCGATGGGTGGCGATCCGGAAACATCCACCAGTGTCAGCGGCGATTTGCACCGTCGCTGGGTCGACGTGAAGTCGATGTTCACCGGCAAGGACGAAGAGGCTGTGCTGAACGAAGCCGAGCGCGGTGAAGACCATGCGCTGAAGGCTTATCGCGATGCCATGGAAAAAATCAACAAACACAACCTGGTGGGCATTCGTGACATCGTTGAACGTCAGTACCACGGTGTGCAGCGTAACCACGATCAGGTCAAAGCCCTGCGTAACCAGGCGCGCGCACGCTCATAAGCGCGATTGGTAACAGCTCTGGGCCCTGTGGGACCTGTGGGAGTGAGCCTGCTCGCGAATACGGTCTGTCAGGCGGCATTGAAGCCGCCTGACACTCCCTCTTCGCGAGCAGGCTCGCTCCCACATTTCTTTGTGCTGTGAATCAGCCGATGCTGATTTCCGGCAACTCGGTCAGGGTCACCGATTGCTGTTTGCGCGGCGCCAGAATCTCCGCCTCGCCATCCACCACCAACTCATCGCGCTGGTTGAACACCCGTGTGGCAATGCGCACACGGAACTTCGGCAGTTTTTCCAGGATCTCCAGGCGCACCGTCAGGGTGTCGCCGATTTTCACCGGCTTCTGAAAGCTCATCTGCTGGCCGATGTAGATAGTGCCCGGTCCTGGCAATTCGCAGGCGACTGCGGCGCTGATCAACGCACCGCTGAACATGCCGTGGGCGATACGTTCCTTGAACATGGTGCTGGCGGCGTATTCGGCGTCCAGGTGCACCGGGTTGTGGTCGCCCGACATCGCGGCGAACAACTGAATGTCGCGCTCTTCGACCGTCTTGCTGAAGCTGGCGGTCTGGCCGATTTCGAGGGCTTCGTAAGGGGTGTTGGTAACCTGGGTCATCGGTCTGAATTCCTGTGACGAGTAAAAAGATTCACAAAAAACTATTCGGTTCGGTGTGGCCGGGGATTGCTCAGGGTCTGGTGGATCCAGGCCAGCACATCGGCGGTCACTTCATCGCGGTTGGTTTCGTTGAACAGTTCGTGCCGCGCCTGCGGGTAAACGGTCAGTTGCAGGCTCTGGCTTCCGGCCTCGCGCAAGGCGCCGGCCAGATCTTTCAGACGCTTGCCTTCGCTCACCGGATCACATTCGCCGCCGATCACCAGCAACGGCAGGCCCGGATCGATCTGGGCGAGATTGGACGCTTTGCTGATTTGCTGCAACCCGCCAAGCAAATCGATCCACAGTTGATTGGTGCAGCGAAAGCCGCAGAGCGGGTCGTTGGCGTAAAGGTCGACCTCCGCCGGATCGCGGCTGAGCCAGTCGAATGGGGTGCGCACCGGTTTGAATTTCTTGTTGAACGAACCGAACGACAACCATTCGATCAGAGCGCTGCGGCCCTTGGGGCCCTGGCGCAGGCGTTCGAAACGGGCGATCTGGCGTGCCGCGCGATAAAGCGCCACGGGCTGGAAGTTCGAACCGCTGAGAATCGCGCCATGCAGGCTGGCGCTGTGATGCAACAGATACGCCTGGGCGATGTAGCTGCCCATGCTGTGGCCCAGCAGCACGATCGGCGCGCCGGGATGTTGCTGGCCGATGTGTTGGTTGAGGCAGGCCAGGTCACCCACCACTTTGGCCCAACCGTCCGTGTCGGCAAAATGGCCGAGCGTCCCGTTTTCGGCAGTTTTGCCATGTCCGCGCAGGTCCGGGGCGTACACGCCATAGCCTTGATCACAGAGTTTTTCCGCCAGACGCGCGTAGCGACCGCTGTGTTCCGCCATGCCGTGCGCCAGCAGGATCACGGCCTTGGGACTGCCAGTGGGCAGCCACTGATTGACGAAGAGTCGGCTGCGGTCGCTGGTGGTCAACCAGAACGTATCGTGGATCATCGCGATTCCTTTGCTGGGGCATGGGGCATGGGGCATGGAGCTTGCGGCTTGCAGCTTAAAGCTTGCAGCTCAAGTTTATAGCGCATCCTTCGCCGGTCGTCTGATCAGGCCGTGCCGCGGCAGCAAGATTCACACGATCTATGACACACGTGCACATATTTGCCTGATTCGCCATAACTGCTAGTGTCCGAGAAGCTCCGCTTTTCCGCTTTCCGAGAAATGAGCGAGAAATGACAGAAAAGCGGCCCCGGATAGGCTCAGGTAAAGAGGACAAGAACAATGCAACCTGATTTCTGGAATGACAAGCGCCCGGCCGGCGTACCACTGGACATTGACGTCGCTGAGTACAAGTCGGTCATCGAGGTGTTCGAGCGTTCCTGCAAGAAGTTTGCTGATCGCCCGGCGTTCAGCAACATGGGTGTCACCCTGACCTACGCCGAACTGGAACGCTACAGCGCCGCGTTCGCCGGCTACCTGCAAGCCCACACCGACCTGGTGCCGGGGGATCGCATCGCGGTCCAGATGCCCAACGTCCTGCAATACCCGATCGCCGTGTTCGGCGCCTTGCGTGCAGGACTGATCGTGGTCAACACCAACCCGCTGTACACCGCGCGGGAGATGCGTCATCAGTTCAAGGATTCCGGCGCCCGGGCGCTGGTGTACCTGAACATGTTCGGGCAAAAGGTCCAGGAAGTGCTGGCCGACACCGATATCCAGTACCTGATCGAAGCGAAAATGGGTGACATGATGCCCGCCGCCAAAGGCTGGCTGGTCAATACCCTGGTGAGCAAGGTCAAGAAAATGGTCCCGGCCTATTCCTTGCCCCAGGCCATTTCCTTCAAGAGCGCCTTGCACCAGGGCAAAGGAAAGGGCATCAAACCGCTGAGTGCCGGCCTCAACGACATCGCCGTGCTGCAATACACCGGCGGCACCACTGGGCTGGCCAAGGGCGCGATGCTGACCCACGGCAATCTGGTGGCCAACATGCAGCAGGCGCGGGCCTGCCTCAGTCAGTTTGCCAGTGACGGCCAGCCGCTGTTGCGTGAAGGCCGAGAGGTGATGATCGCGCCGTTGCCCCTGTACCACATCTATGCGTTCACGGCGAACTGCATGTGCATGATGGTGACCGGTAACCACAACGTGTTGATCACCAATCCGCGGGACATTGCCGGCTTTATCAAGGAGCTGAAAAACTGGCGTTTCTCGGCGCTGCTGGGGCTCAACACGCTGTTCGTGGCGTTGATGGACCACCCGGACTTCAAAACCCTGGATTTCTCCAGCCTCAAGCTCACCAACTCCGGCGGCACCGCGCTGGTCAAGGCCACGGCCGAGCGCTGGGAACAGTTGACCGGTTGCCGCATCACCGAAGGCTACGGCCTGACCGAAACCTCGCCGGTGGCCTGCACCAACCCCTATGGCGACCAATCGCGCATCGGTACGGTCGGCCTGCCGGTGCCGGGCACCACGCTCAAGGTTATCAACGATGAAGGCGTCGAGCAGCCGTTGGGCGAGCGCGGCGAGCTGTGCATCAAAGGCCCGCAGATCATGAAGGGCTACTGGCAGAAACCCGAGGCGACCAACGAAGTGCTGGATGCCGACGGCTGGTTCAAGTCGGGCGACATCGCGGTGATCGACCCGGACGGCTTCGTGCGCATCGTCGATCGCAAGAAAGACATGATCATCGTCTCGGGTTTCAACGTGTACCCGAACGAGATCGAGGACGTGGTGATGGCGCACCCGAAAGTGGCCAACTGCGCGGTGATCGGTGTGCCGGACGAGCGTTCGGGCGAGGCGGTGAAGTTGTTCGTGGTCGCCCGCGAAGCGGGTGTCAGCCTTGAAGAGTTGAAGGCCTACTGCAAGGAAAACTTCACGGCGTACAAAGTACCCAAGCACATTGTTTTGCGTGAGTCGTTGCCGATGACGCCGGTGGGCAAGATTCTGCGACGGGAGTTGCGTGATATCGCCTAAGCGGTGAATGGTTGGTCCCTGTGGGAGCGAGCTTGCTCGCGATGGACGTCAACGATAACGCGCCCTGTCTGGATGGGCGCGTTGTCCGAGCGTTTTTCGCGAGCAAGCTCGCTCCTACAGTTTTTAGAGGCCCCGAATTTCGTGGCTTTCAGCGACATATAGGTTTATTGCTCTAAAATGACTGCTTGTTATTCTTGAGTCACCAATGTGACCGTAGAGGCCGCTTTTGGCTCTAGTCGACCCTATTCAAAGCTGCTACTCTCGGCGCGCTTTGTGACTTCTCGGCCTAGTAAAAAGCCAGACTCACCTATAGACAAACACCAATAATAATCGCATCAAATGCGGTGCTGAATTCGCGTTGCTGAGGAGTGGGCTTCCATGATCGAAGACTTTTGGAAGGATAAGTACCCAGCTGGAATTGCTGCCGACATCAATCCAGACGAGTACCCGAATATTCAGGCAGTGTTGAAGCAATCCTGCCAACGCTTCGCCAACAAACCGGCATTCAGCAACCTGGGCAAGACAATCACCTACGGTGAACTGTACGAATTGTCCGGTGCCTTTGCCGCCTACCTGCAACAGCATACCGATTTGCAGCCAGGCGATCGAATCGCCGTGCAACTGCCCAACGTGTTGCAGTACCCGGTTGCCGTCTTCGGGGCCATCCGCGCCGGGCTGATCGTGGTCAACACCAACCCGCTATACACCGCGCGGGAAATGGAACACCAGTTCAACGACTCCGGTGCCAAGGCCCTGGTCTGCCTGGCCAACATGGCACACCTGGCCGAAGCCGTCGTGCCGAAAACCGGGGTCAAGCACGTCATTGTTACTGAAGTCGCCGATCTGTTGCCGCCGCTCAAGCGTCTGCTGATCAACAGCGTGATCAAGTACGTGAAAAAGATGGTGCCGGCGTATCACTTGCCAAAAGCCATCAAGTTCAACGACGTGTTGAGCAAGGGCCACGGTCAGCCAGTGACCGAGGCCAGCCCGGCCAGCAGCGATGTCGCGGTGTTGCAATACACCGGCGGCACCACCGGCGTGGCCAAGGGCGCGATGCTGACCCATCGCAACCTGGTGGCGAACATGTTGCAGTGCAAGGCGCTGATGGGTTCCAACCTCAATGAAGGCTGCGAGATCCTGATCACGCCGCTGCCGCTGTACCACATCTATGCCTTCACCTTTCATTGCATGGCGATGATGCTGATCGGCAACCACAACATCCTGATCAGCAACCCGCGCGATTTGCCGGCGATGGTCAAGGAGTTGTCGAAGTGGAAGTTCAGCGGTTTCGTCGGCCTCAATACCTTGTTTGTGGCCCTGTGCAACAACGAAGGCTTCCGCAAGCTGGATTTCTCGGCGCTGAAAGTCACCCTGTCCGGTGGCATGGCCCTGCAACTGGCGGCTGCCGAACGCTGGAAAGCCGTCACCGGTTGCGCCATCTGCGAAGGTTACGGCATGACCGAAACCAGCCCGGTGGCCACGGTCAACCCGATCCAGAACATCCAGATCGGCACCATCGGCATTCCGGTGCCGTCGACCCTGTGCAAAATCATCAATGATGCCGGTGCTGAACAACCGATGGGCGAAATCGGTGAGCTGTGCGTGAAGGGGCCGCAGGTGATGAAGGGCTACTGGCAGCGCCAGGAAGCCACCGATGAAATCCTCGACAGCGAAGGCTGGTTGAAGACCGGCGACATCGCGCTGATCCAGCCCGATGGCTACATGCGCATTGTCGATCGCAAGAAAGACATGATCCTGGTTTCCGGTTTCAACGTGTACCCGAACGAACTGGAAGACGTATTGGCGACCTTGCCGGGCGTGCTGCAATGCGCGGCCATCGGCGTGCCGGACGAGAAGTCGGGCGAGGCGATCAAGATTTTCATCGTTGCCAAACCGGGCGTGACCCTGACCAAGGAACAAGTGATGGAGCACATGCGTGCGAACGTCACCGGCTACAAGGTTCCGAAAGCCGTGGAGTTCCGCGATGCGCTGCCGACCACCAACGTCGGCAAGATCCTGCGTCGGGAACTGCGCGATGAAGAGTTGAAGAAGATCAACGCGAAGAAAACCGCCGCGTAATCAAACAAAAAGCCCCGCAGATGCGGGGCTTTTTTTCTGTCCGGAGCATCTTCAGCGCCGCTGAAGTCGCCTTCGCGAGCAGGCTCGCTCCCACAGGTGATCGCATGCTTTCTGAAGTCACTCGGTCAAAACTGT
>NZ_JBSVWS010000173.1:0-12101 GCF_054071155.1 Pseudomonas sp. SDO5532_S415
GGGGTCTGTGGGAGCGAGCCTGCTCGCGAAGCTTTGGATCTTAGCCTTGAACCGGAACCCCTTTGAGGTACGGTGCAGGCTCGGCCCCCAGGTTGCTCAACAGACGCTCGCTGTACCAATCCACAAAGTTCACCACACCAAACTCATAGGTCTTGGAGTAAGGCCCTGGCTGGTAAGCGGTGGAGTTGATGCCGCGCTGGTTCTCTTCGGCCAGGCGACGGTCCTGATCGTTGGTGGCGTCCCAGACCTGGCGCATGCGCTCCACGTCGTAGTCCACGCCTTCGACGGCGTCCTTGTGGACGATCCACTTGGTGGTGACCATGGTTTCCTGGGCGCTGATCGGCCACACGGTGAACACGATGATGTGGTCGCCCATGCAGTGGTTCCAGGAGTGCGGCAGGTGCAGGATGCGCATCGAGCCCAGGTCCGGGTTTTTGATGCGGCCCATGAGTTTGGCGCAACCCTGCTTGCCGTCCATGGTCATCGACACGGTGCCCTTGAGCAACGGCATGCGCACGATGCGGTTACGCAGGCCGAAGCTGGCGTGGGCGTAAGGGATCTTCTCTGCTTCCCAGGCAGCGGCGGAGGCCGCGACGTGGTCCTTGAACGCCTGGTCGGCGCGCGGGTCGGTGACGTCGTCCCATTCCAGCAGGGTTTTGAGCAGTTCCGGGTGCGACGCGTTGCAGTGGTAGCACTCGCGGTTGTTTTCCAGCACCAGTTTCCAGTTGGCCTTTTCCATCAAGGTGGTGGTGATCGCCACCTTGGTGTTCTCCATGTCGTACGGTTCCATGTAATGGCTGAGCGTCGACAGGAAGTCATCGATGGCCGGCGGATTTTCCGCCAGGCTGATGAAGATGTAGCCGCCAGCGGTCTTCACATTCACCGGCTTGAGGCCGTACTGCTTCATGTCGAAGTCGTCGCCCATCTCGGTGCCGGCGAACAGCAGGCGACCGTCGAGTTCGTAGGTCCACTGGTGGTAGTGACAAACCAGTTTGGCGACCTTGCCCTTGTCGCTGGTGCACAGGCGTGAACCACGGTGACGGCAGACGTTATGGAATGCATGCACCACGCCTTCAGCGCCACGGATCACGATGATCGGGTTCTTGCCGATCTGCAGCGTCAGGTAGTTGCCCTTGGTCGGGATCTCGCAGGTCATGCCGGCGATCAACCACTCCTTCTGGAAAATCTCCTGCATGTCGATATCAAACAGGCGCTCGTCAGAGTAAAACGGCTGCGGCAGCGAGAACGTGCGTTCGCGCTCTTGCAGCATCTGGGCGGTGGCCTTGCGTGCGGGTTCCAGCGGATCGCCCAGGCTCAGGGTAGTAGTGACGTCCATCGTTTAATCCTCAAGGCCATCTGCGTGGCCGGCGAAAAGTGGCTAATCGGTGTACTGCTAATGGTTGCTACGCAAGGTGTAAAGATTGTGTCTTGGTATGGGGCGAGTGTGGGGCCGGCGCTGGCCAGAACCTTATCCATGGGCGACATGATGCAATCTGTTCCCGACGCGCAAGCCCCGGTAGTTGCGGGCTGGTCGCGATAAGCATGTGAATGTCGCAGATAGGTAAATGGGTGGTTCGCGCTATACGCAGAATCGCCAACATGAAGGCCGACAGTCGGCCGTGGAGATCAGCATGTCCAACAACTTCCTGAACCCGGTAACCACCCAGACCTGGGCCAATGGTCGGCACATCGTCCGTTGCGTCAAAGTCATCCAGGAAACCTGGGATGTGCGCACCTTTTGCTTCATGGCCGATCAGCCGATCATGTTCTTCTTCAAACCGGGGCAGTTCGTCACCCTGGAGCTGGAGATCGAAGGCCAGCCGATCATGCGTTCGTACACCATTTCCAGCTCGCCGTCGGTGCCGTACAGCTTCTCGGTGACCATCAAGCGCGTACCGGGCGGCAAGGTCTCCAACTGGCTGCACGACACCTTGCACGAAGGCCAGGAACTGGCGGTGCACGGCCCGGTCGGGCTGTTCAACGCCATCGATTTCCCGAGCCCCAAGGTGCTGTACCTCAGCGGCGGCGTGGGCATCACGCCCTGCATGTCCATGGCGCGCTGGTTCTACGACACCAACGGCAACGTGGATATGACGTTTATCCACAGCGCCCGTTCGCCGAAAGACATCATCTATCACCGCGAACTGGAACACATGGCGTCGCGGATCGATAACTTCAGCCTGCACCTGATCTGCGAGAAGCATGGGATGGGCGAGCCCTGGGCCGGTTATCGCGGTTACCTGAACCACAAAATGCTGGAACTGATGGTGCCGGACTTCCTTGAGCGGGAAGTCTTCTGCTGCGGCCCGACCCCGTACATGACCGCAGTCAAGCGCTTGCTGGAAAACGCTGGCTTCGACATGAAGCGTTACCACGAAGAATCCTTCGGAGCGACCCCGCCCGAGGCTCGTGCCGATGCCGAAGAGCACGCCGAACAAGCGGCCGAGGCGCCGGAAGTGGACGCGGCGGACCTGCATCAGGTGGAGTTCACCGCGTCCGGCAAAAGCATTCGCGTAGCGCCTGGCGAGACCGTTCACGCGGCCGCGGCCAAGGCCGGTTTGCTGATACCCAAGGCGTGCGGCATGGGCATCTGCGGCACCTGCAAGGTGTTGAAGCTGGGCGGCGAAGTGGAGATGGAACACAACGGCGGGATCACCGAGGAAGACGAGGCCGAAGGGTACATCCTGTCGTGCTGCAGTGTGCCGAAGGGGGATGTGCGGATCGAGTACTAACCCCTTTGTGGAATGCCTCTTGTGGGAGCGAGCCTGCTCGCGAATGCGGTGTGTCATTCAAATCGATATTGACTGATCCGACGCTTTCGCGAGCAGGCTCGCTCCCACAATGATCGGTGTTTTAATCCACAAACAAATCCGGCATCAGCTTGTCGCTGGTGTCGGGGGCAAACCGATAGTGTTCGAACTCGGTGGTGCCGTTTTCCCGCAAAACTTCTTCATCAATCAGCAACCGCCCGGTCAGGCTGCGCTCGGTGCTGCTCAAGATCACGTGGGCGGCATCCGCCATGATCGCAGGCGTGCGTGCATGCTTGAACGACTCCCGTGACCCCAGCTGAAACTCGATCGCAGCGGTGGCAATCATCGTCTGCGGCCACAGCGAGTTGACGCTGATGCCGTAATTCCTGAACTCCTCGCTCATGCCCAGCGTCAGCATGCTCATGCCGTATTTGGTCACGGTATAGGGGCTGTATTGGGCGAACCATTTGACGGCCAGGTTCAGCGGTGGCGACAGGTTGAGAATGTGTCCCTTGGACTGCTTCAGGTAGGGCAGCGCGGCCTGGCTGCACAGCAGCACGGCGCGGGTGTTGATCTGGTGCATCAGATCGAAGCGCTTGAGCTCGAGGTGTTGAACTCCGGTCAGCTTGATCGCCCCGGCGTTGTTCACCAGTGCATCGATACCGCCGAAATGCTCGTTGGCCTGGGCCAGGGCTTGATGCACGGCAACTTCATCGCGCACATCCACCTGCAACGCCAACGCCTTGCCACCTGCGGCCTCGACTTCCTTGGCCACGCTATAAATGGTGCCCGGCAGCTTGGGATGCGGTTCGGCACTCTTGGCGGCAATCACGATGTTGGCGCCATCACGCGCGGCGCGCAGCGCGATCTCGCGACCAATCCCACGGCTGGCGCCGGTGATGAACAGGGTTTTGCCTTGCAATGACATGCGTACGCTCCCGATTGTTGTTATGTGAGCGGGTCGAATCAGCTCGTCAGAGAATGTAGACGAAGTATTAAGTCATGAGCGGTCATTGTGGCGAGGGAGCTTGCTCCCGCTGGGGCGCGAAGCGGCCCCGAAATCTGAGTATGCGGTCTGTCAGGCAGACCGCATTGGTGGGTTTTACGACGGCTGCGCCGCCGAGCGGGAGCAAGCTCCCTCGCCACAGGGAATTGGTGGAGTACGTGGGGATTAGTGGGACATCACTTGGCGGATGTCATGGGCCAGTTCGCGCACACGCTCTTCCTCGGTATCCCACGAGCACATGAAGCGAGCGCCGCCGTTGCCGATGAACGTGTAGAAACGCCAGCCCTTGGCCGTCAGGGCGGCGATGGCCGGTTCCGACAGTTGCAGGAACACGCCATTGGCTTGCACCGGGAACATCAGTTCCACGCCCGGGATGTCGCTGACCAGTTCGGCCAGCAACTGCGCGCAGTGGTTGGCGTGGCGGGCGTATTTGAGCCAGGCGTCGTTTTCCAGAATCCCGACCCAGGGCGCGGACAGGAAACGCATTTTCGACGCCAGTTGCCCGGCCTGTTTGCAGCGGTAGTCGAAATCTTCGGCCAGTTTGTGGTTGAAGAACAGGATCGCCTCACCCACGGCCATGCCGTTTTTCGTGCCGCCGAAGCACAGCACGTCCACGCCGGCCTTCCAGGTCAGGTCGGCTGGCGAGCAGCCGAGGAACGCGCAAGCGTTGGAGAAGCGCGCGCCGTCCATGTGCAGATTCAGGCCCAGCTCTTTGCAGGTGGCGCTGATGGCGCGGATTTCGTCCGGGGTGTAGACGCTGCCGACTTCGGTGGCCTGGGTCAGGGTCACGACGCGCGGTTTCGGGTAGTGAATGTCCTGGCGCTTGAGGGCGATTTCGCGGATCGATTCCGGGGTCAGCTTGCCGTTTTCGGTGCGGGCAATCAGCAGTTTCGAGCCGTTGGAGAAAAATTCCGGCGCGCCGCATTCGTCGGTTTCGACGTGGGCGGTTTCCGAGCAGATCACGCTGTGGTAACTCTGGCACAGCGAGGACAGGGCCAGCGAGTTGGCGGCGGTACCGTTGAAGGCGAAGAACACTTCGCAGTCGGTTTCAAACAGTTTGCGGAAATCGTCGGACGCACGGGCGGTCCATTCGTCGTCGCCGTAGGCGCGCTGATGGCCATGGTTGGCCTGCTCCATGGCGGCCCAGGCTTCAGGGCAAATGCCGGAATAGTTGTCGCTGGCGAATTGTTGGCTCTTATCGGTCATGGCCTGCTTCCGTGGTCGAGGCGCCTATGGTGAAGCGTCTCGTGGTCAATGAGGGTGCGCACTTTACCGAAGATCGTCCGGGGAGCGCACGGGATGTCTCTGTCAGAACATTACTGGGATGCCGGGCAATTATGCACGTGTCTATGAACGTGACACAGCCGCACTTAAAGCAGCGCGATGGAGCGCTGGATCTGCTCAAATGGCTGGCGCTGCTGAGCATGCTGCTCGATCACCTGCGATATGTCGGTTATTCCGCCGATTGGCTGTATGTGCCGGGTCGTCTGGCATTCCCGTGGTTTTGCCTGGCGATGGCGGCCAATCTGGCACGGGCGTCGGCAATGACGACAGGCAAGCAGTGGCGTTATCTGGGCTGGTTGCTGCTGTTCGGCGCGGTGAGCGAAGTTCCCTATCGGATGTACATTCCCAATCCTGACACCCTGAATGTATTGCCCACGCTGGCGCTTGGCCTGTTGGTGGTGCGCGGCTGGCAGGACCGGGTCCTGCCGGCGCGTCTGCTGGCCGGCGGTGCACTCGCGCTGGCGGCGATGTTCCCGGAGCGGCTGATGTTCGGGTTCTTCGGCGTGTTATTACCGTTGGCGATGTTGCTGGCGATCCGGCGACCCTGGTTTTTCGCACTGCTACCGGGGCTGGTCTGCCTGGCGGCCAATCAATTGCAGGTGCTGTATTACTCCGTTCGATTGGGTAACGGCGTGGCGATGGCGGCGGTTGCCACTTGTCTGATTGCGCCATGGCTCGGGCTGTTCCTGTTGCGACACGCCCAGGACGTAAAACCACCGCCGATGCGACGCTGGGCGTATGCCCTGTACCCCGCGCATTTCCTTGTGCTGCTGGCATTGCGACAGGTTCTCGCATAACCCCGGAAACCGAATGCAAATCTTGTGGGAGCGAGCCTGCTCGCGAAGGCGGCGGGTCAAACAACATTTGCGTTGACTGACACTCCCTCTTCGCGAGCAGGCTCGCTCCCACAGGGGATTGGCGCTGGTTCTCAGTGCGTGGCCGGCTTGCCATTTCCCGCCATGTCGTAAACGCACCTTTGCGTGGCGCCCATAGGCATTTGACCACGCCAAGCCAGTCATACCATCGCTATCAAAGGGCACTGCCGAAACACCAGTGCCTTACCGAGACGAATGGCGCACAGATGCCGCTGGGAGAGA
Organism: Pseudomonas sp. SDO5532_S415; assembly: GCF_054071155.1. Taxonomy (NCBI): domain Bacteria; kingdom Pseudomonadati; phylum Pseudomonadota; class Gammaproteobacteria; order Pseudomonadales; family Pseudomonadaceae; genus Pseudomonas; species Pseudomonas sp. SDO5532_S415. The sequence goes on from NZ_JBSVWS010000173.1 coordinate 6,138, forward strand.
CGCGATGTTCAGCAAGCAAGACAAGATCCAGGGTTACGACGATGCACTGCTGGCGGCGATGAATGCCGAGGAGCAACGTCAGGAAGATCACATCGAGCTGATCGCGTCGGAGAACTACACCAGCAAGCGCGTGATGGAAGCGCAGGGCAGCGGCCTGACCAACAAGTACGCCGAAGGTTACCCGGGCAAGCGCTACTACGGTGGCTGCGAGCATGTGGACAAGGTTGAAGCCCTGGCCATCGAACGCGCCAAGCAACTGTTCGGCGCCGATTACGCCAACGTGCAGCCGCACTCCGGTTCCTCGGCCAACAGCGCCGTGTACCTGGCCCTGCTGCAAGCCGGGGACACCATCCTCGGCATGAGCCTGGCCCACGGCGGTCACCTGACCCACGGCGCCAAGGTGTCGTCCTCGGGCAAGCTGTACAACGCCGTTCAATACGGTATCGACACCAACACCGGCCTGATCGATTACGACGAAGTCGAGCGCCTGGCGGTCGAGCACAAGCCGAAAATGATCGTTGCCGGTTTCTCGGCCTACTCCAAGACTCTCGACTTCCCGCGTTTCCGTCAGATCGCTGACAAAGTCGGTGCGCTGCTGTTCGTCGACATGGCCCACGTGGCCGGTCTGGTCGCTGCCGGCCTGTATCCAAATCCGCTGCCTTACGCCGACGTGGTCACCACCACGACCCACAAGACCCTGCGCGGTCCGCGTGGCGGCCTGATCCTGGCCAAGTCCAACGAAGAGATCGAGAAAAAGCTCAACGCCGCGGTCTTCCCCGGTGCCCAGGGCGGCCCGCTGATGCACGTGATCGCCGGTAAGGCGGTGTGCTTCAAGGAAGCGCTGGAGCCTGGCTTCAAGGCTTACCAGCAGCAAGTGATCGACAACGCCCAGGCCATGGCCGGCGTCTTTATCAAACGCGGCTACGATGTAGTGTCCGGCGGTACCGATAACCACCTGTTCCTGGTCAGCCTGATCCGTCAGGGCCTGACCGGCAAAGAGGCGGACGCTGCACTCGGTCGCGCCCACATCACTGTGAACAAGAACGCTGTCCCGAACGATCCGCAGTCGCCGTTCGTGACCTCCGGCCTGCGCATCGGCACCCCGGCGGTGACCACTCGCGGCTTCAAGGTTACCCAGTGCGTCACGCTGGCCGGCTGGATCTGCGACATCCTCGACAACCTCGGCGATGCCGACGTTGAAGCCAATGTCGCCCAGCAAGTATCGGCCCTGTGTGCGGACTTCCCGGTTTATCGCTGAGTGCGGTTTTGGAGTAAATGACTATGCAACGCTACTCAGGCTTCGGCCTCTTCAAACACTCCCTCAGCCACCATGAAAACTGGCAGCGGATGTGGCGCACACCGACCCCGAAAAAGGTCTACGACGTGGTCATCGTCGGCGGTGGCGGGCATGGTCTGGCGACCGCCTACTACCTGGCCAAGGAACACGGCATCACCAACGTGGCCGTGGTCGAGAAAGGTTGGCTGGGCGGCGGTAACACCGCGCGCAACACCACCATCGTTCGCTCCAACTACCTGTGGGACGAGTCGGCGCACCTGTACGAACACGCGATGAAACTGTGGGAAGGCCTGTCCCAGGACCTGAACTACAACGTGATGTTCTCCCAGCGTGGCGTCTACAACCTGTGCCACACCCTGCAGGACATCCGTGATTCCGAGCGTCGGGTCAGCGCCAACCGCCTCAACGGCGTCGACGGCGAACTGCTCGATGCCAAGCAAGTGGCCGACGAGATTCCGTACCTCGACTGCTCGAAGAACACCCGCTACCCGGTGATGGGCGCTACCGTCCAGCGTCGCGGCGGCGTGGCCCGTCACGATGCCGTGGCCTGGGGCTTTGCCCGTGCCGCCGACGCACTGGGCGTGGACCTGATCCAGCAGACCGAAGTGATCGGTTTCCGTAAGGAAAACGGCGTGTGCATCGGTGTGGAAACCAACAAGGGCTTCATCGGCGCCAAGCGCGTTGGTGTGGTCACTGCCGGTAACTCCGGGCACATGGCCAAACTCGCCGGTTTCCGTCTGCCGATCGAATCCCACCCGCTGCAAGCACTGGTGTCCGAGCCGATCAAACCGATCATCGACAGCGTGATCATGTCCAACGCCGTGCACGGTTACATCAGCCAGTCCGACAAGGGCGACCTGGTGATCGGCGCCGGTATCGACGGCTACAACGGTTACGGCCAGCGTGGTTCGTACCCGGTGATCGAACACACCATCCAGGCCATCGTCGAGATGTTCCCGGTCCTGTCCCGCGTACGCATGAACCGTCAGTGGGGCGGCATCGTCGACACCACCCCGGATGCCTGCCCGATCATCTCGAAAACCCCGGTACCGAACATGTTCTTCAACTGCGGTTGGGGCACCGGTGGCTTCAAGGCCACACCTGGCTCGGGCAACGTGTTTGCCGCAAGCCTGGCCAAGGGTGAAATGCACCCGTTGGCCGCACCTTTCTCCATCGACCGTTTCCACAACGGTGCGTTGATCGATGAACACGGCGCTGCTGCGGTCGCCCACTAACAGGAGAAATCCCCATGTTGCATATCTTCTGTCCTCACTGCGGCGAGTTGCGCTCCGAAGAGGAATTCCACGCATCCGGCCAGGCGCACATCCCGCGTCCACTGGACCCTAACAGCTGCACCGATGAGGAGTGGGGCGACTACATGTTCTTCCGCGACAACCCTCGCGGTCTGCACCACGAGCTGTGGGATCACGTCGCCGGTTGCCGCCAGTACTTCAACGTCACCCGCGACACCGTGACCTACGAGATTCTCGAAACCTACAAGATCGGCGCCAAGCCACAATTCACCGACAAGACCGATAGCCCGAAAGCGGCCACCACGGCTCTGGGAGAGAAGGTATGAGCCAGATCAATCGCCTGTCCAACGGCGGACGGATCGACCGCAACAAAGTCCTGAGCTTCACCTTCAACGGCCAGAGCTACAAAGGCTTCGAAGGTGACTCCCTGGCCGCTGCACTGCTGGCCAACGGCGTCGACATCATCGGTCGCAGCTTCAAGTATTCCCGTCCGCGCGGCATCTTCGCCGCCGGTGCCGAAGAGCCGAACGCGGTGCTGCAGATCGGCGCCACCGAAGCCACGCAAATCCCGAACGTACGCGCCACGCAACAAGCGCTGTACCAGGGCCTGGTCGCCACCAGCACCAACGGTTGGCCGAGCGTGAACAACGACATGATGGGGATCCTCGGCAAGGTCGGCGGCAAGCTGATGCCACCGGGTTTCTACTACAAAACCTTCATGTACCCGCAATCGTTCTGGATGACCTACGAGAAGTACATTCGTAAGGCCGCCGGTCTTGGCCGCTCGCCGACCGAGAACGATCCGGACACCTACGACTACATGAACCAGCATTGCGACGTGCTGATCGTCGGCGCCGGCCCCGCCGGTCTGGCCGCTGCACTGGCCGCTGCGCGCAGCGGTGCCCGGGTGATCCTGGCCGATGAGCAGGAAGAGTTCGGCGGCAGCCTGCTCGACTCCCGCGAAAGCCTCGACGGCAAGCCTGCCGTGGAATGGGTCGCCAGCGTCATCGCAGAACTGAAGAACACCCCGGACGTGCTGCTGTTGCCGCGCGCCACGGTCAACGGCTACCACGACCATAACTTCCTGACCATTCACGAGCGCCTGACTGATCACCTCGGCGACCGCGCACCGATTGGCCAGGTACGTCAGCGCATTCACCGGGTTCGCGCCAAGCGCGTGGTCCTGGCGACCGGTGCTCACGAGCGTCCGCTGGTCTACGGCAACAACGACGTGCCGGGCAACATGCTGGCCGGCGCTGTGTCGACTTACGTACGTCGCTATGGCGTGGCACCGGGCAAGAAGCTCGTGCTGTCGACCAACAACGACCACGCCTATCGCGTTGCGCTGGATTGGCTCGATGCCAGCCTGCAAGTGGTAGCCATCGCTGACGCCCGCAGCAACCCTCGCGGTGCGCTGGTGGAAGAAGCGCGCGCCAAGGGCATTCGCATCCTCACCGGCAGCGCCGTGATCGAGGCCCGTGGCAGCAAGCACGTGACCGCTGCCCGCGTGGCCGCGATCGATGTGAAAGGACACAAAGTCACCAGCCCTGGTGAATGGCTCGACTGCGACATCGTCGCCAGTTCCGGCGGCTACAGCCCAGTGGTTCACCTGGCTTCGCACCTGGGCGGCAAGCCGATCTGGCGTGAAGACATCCTCGGTTTCGTTCCGGGCGAAGCACCGCAGAAACGCGTGTGCGTCGGTGGCATCAACGGCGTCTATGGCCTCGGCGATTCCCTGGCCGATGGTTTTGAAGGGGGCGTGCGCGCTGCCAGCGAAGCCGGTTTCGGTGCGGTCGAAGCGACCTTGCCCAAAGCCCTGGCCCGTCTGGAAGAGCCGACCCTGGCGCTGTTCCAGGTGCCGCATGAGAAGAACACCGCACGGGCGCCGAAGCAATTCGTCGACCTGCAGAACGACGTGACCGCCGCCGCCATCGAACTGGCGACCCGCGAAGGCTTCGAGTCGGTCGAGCACGTCAAGCGCTACACCGCGCTGGGCTTCGGCACCGATCAGGGCAAGCTCGGCAACGTCAACGGCCTGGCCATTGCCGCCCGCTCGCTGAACGTGACCATCCCGCAGATGGGTACCACCATGTTCCGCCCGAACTACACGCCGGTGACTTTCGGCGCGGTGGCCGGTCGTCACTGTGGCCACATCTTCGAGCCGGTGCGTTACACCGCGCTGCATCAGTGGCACCTGAAAAACGGCGCCGAGTTCGAAGATGTCGGCCAGTGGAAACGTCCGTGGTACTTCCCGAAAAGCGGTGAAGACATGCACGCGGCGGTCAAGCGCGAATGCAAAGCCGTGCGCGACAGCGTCGGCCTGCTGGACGCCTCGACCCTGGGCAAGATCGACATCCAGGGCCCGGATACCCGCGAGTTCCTCAACCGCGTGTACACCAACGCCTGGACCAAGCTCGACGTGGGCAAGGCCCGTTACGGCCTGATGTGCAAAGAAGACGGCATGGTGTTCGACGACGGCGTGACGGCCTGCCTGGCCGAGAACCATTTCGTGATGACCACCACCACCGGTGGCGCGGCCCGCGTGCTGCAATGGCTGGAGCTGTACCACCAGACCGAATGGCCGGACCTGAAGGTGTACTTCACTTCCGTGACGGATCACTGGGCGACCATGACCCTGTCCGGGCCGAACAGCCGCAAGCTGCTCAGCGAAGTCACTGACGCCGACCTGAGCAACGAAGCCTTCCCGTTCATGACCTGGAAAGAAGCCTTGGTCGGTGGTGTGCCGGCGCGGATATTCCGGATTTCGTTTACCGGTGAGCTGTCGTACGAAGTCAACGTGCAAGCCGACTACGCCATGGGCGTACTGGAAAAAATCGTCGACGCCGGCAAGAAGTACAACCTGACGCCGTACGGCACCGAAACCATGCACGTCCTGCGGGCCGAGAAGGGCTTCATCATCGTCGGTCAGGACACTGACAGCTCGATGACCCCGGACGACCTGAACATGGGCTGGTGTGTGGGCCGCACCAAACCGTTCTCGTGGATCGGCTGGCGCGGGATGAACCGTGAAGACTGCGTACGTGATCAACGTAAGCAGCTGGTCGGCCTGAAGCCGATCGATCCGAACAAGTGGCTGCCGGAAGGTGCGCAACTGGTGTTCAACACCAAGCAGGCGATCCCGATGACCATGGTCGGTCACGTGACCTCCAGTTACCTGCACAACTCCCTGGGCTATTCGTTTGCCATGGGCGTGGTCAAGGGCGGCCTGAACCGCATGGGCGAACGTGTGTTCGCGCCCCTGGCGGACGGCAGCGTGATCGAGGCGGAAATCGTTTCTTCGGTGTTCTTCGATCCGAAGGGCGAGCGCCAGAACGTTTAATGGCCTTGGGTCCTGTGGGGTGGCTGCTGACGCTTTCGCGAGCAGGCTCGCTCCCACAGGAGATTGCGTAACCC
>NZ_JBSVWS010000174.1:0-12021 GCF_054071155.1 Pseudomonas sp. SDO5532_S415
GGAGCGAGCCTGCTCGCGAAGAGGTCAGAACTGGCACCCAAAAAAACAGAAACAAAAAAGCCCCCGGACGATCACTCGTCCGGGGGCTTTTTATTGGCGCGAAGTCTAATTACTTCTTCAGGCCATAATGCTCATCGAGCATGCCCGGGGCATTCGGGGCTTTGGGTGCATAGTCGCGCGGTGGTTCCTGATTGCGCGGTGGCGTCAGGCGTTCCCGTGGAGCCTGCGCCGCGTCGGCGTGCAGGGAGGCCAGCAAGCGTTGGCGGGTCTGCTCGTCCAGGGCCAGGCGGTTGGCACCCTCGGCGAGATGATCCTGCACTTCCTGATAGCTCTGAGTCAGTTTCTTGACCAGTGTCGCAGTGCTGTTGAAGTGGGTCACCACCTCGTTCTGATAACTGTCGAAACGTTCCTGAATATCGTCCAGCTGACGTTGCGTGCTGCTAGGCGCGGCATTCGGCGCAAGGCGAGCGATCAGGAATCCAATGGCGACACCCACAACCAGGGCAAGAGTCGGCAACAACCAAACTAAGAGCGAGTGTTCCACGAGTCCTTCCTCTATAAACGGCTTTGCTTTACGTTAACGGCTCGAACCTGCGCTGTATACCGCGATTCACTCGCAATGGACAGCTACAGACAATTTGCTAGACGAGTCGACCCGATTCGAGGTCACGGAGTTCCTTCCTTGCTTATGCGTGAAACCCCTGTAGTGATTAACGGCCCGGTCGGGCAATTGGAAGCACTTTACCTGGACAATGAGCAGCCGCGCGGTCTGGCGCTGATCTGCCATCCGAACCCGGTGCAGGGCGGCACCATGCTCAATAAAGTGGTCTCGACCCTGCAGCGCACTGCTCGCGACGCCGGTTTGATCACGCTGCGTTTCAACTACCGCGGTGTCGGTGCCAGCGAAGGCACCCACGACATGGGCACCGGCGAAGTCGATGATGCCCAGGCCGTGGCCGAGTGGTTTCGGGCCAGACACCCCGACTTGCCCCTGACCCTGTTCGGTTTCTCCTTCGGTGGTTTTGTTGCCGCAAGTCTCGGCGGACGCCTGGAAGCGCAAGGCGAGCGGCTCAAACACCTGTTCATGGTCGCGCCGGCGGTCATGCGCCTGGGGGATCAGGATCAACTGCCGCAACACGGCGAACTGACCCTGATCCAGCCGGAAACCGACGAAGTCATCGATCCGCAAGTCGTTTACCAGTGGTCCGACAAGCTCGAACGTCCCCATGAGCTGCTGAAAGTGGCAGAATGCGGACACTTTTTTCATGGCAAGCTGACCGATCTCAAGGATCTGATCCTGCCGCGTCTCTCGAATTGATTGCAGTCTGACAAGCGATTACCCATGACGACCCGTACCCGCATCCTCACCGGCATCACCACCACCGGCACGCCGCACCTGGGCAACTACGCCGGTGCCATCCGCCCGGCGATCGTCGCCAGCCGTGACAGCAATGCCGATTCGTTCTATTTCCTGGCCGACTACCACGCCCTGATCAAATGCGATGACCCGCTGCGCATCCAGCGCTCGCGCCTGGAAATCGCCGCGACCTGGCTGGCCGGTGGCCTGGATGTGGACCGCGTAACCTTCTACCGCCAGTCCGACATCCCGGAAATCCCCGAGCTGACCTGGCTGTTGACCTGTGTCGCGGCCAAGGGCCTGCTCAATCGCGCCCACGCCTACAAGGCTTCGGTGGACAAGAACGTCGAGACCGGAGAAGACCCGGACGCCGGCATTACCATGGGGTTGTACAGCTACCCGGTGCTGATGGCCGCGGACATCCTGATGTTCAACGCGCACAAGGTGCCGGTCGGTCGTGACCAGATCCAGCACGTGGAAATGGCGCGGGACATCGGCCAGCGCTTCAACCATCTGTTTGGCCGGGGCAAAGAGTTCTTCACCATGCCCGAGGCATTGATCGAAGAAAGCGTGGCCACGCTGCCGGGCCTCGACGGCCGCAAGATGTCGAAAAGCTACGACAACACCATTCCGTTATTCAGCGGCGCCAAAGAGATGAAGGACGCGATTTCGCGGATCGTCACCGACTCCCGCGCGCCGGGCGAAGCGAAAGATCCGGACAATTCGCACCTGTTCACCCTGTTCCAGGCATTTGCCACTCCGGCACAGTCCGACGAGTTCCGCAGCGAATTGTTGCAGGGCCTGGGTTGGGGGGAGGCGAAGAATCGCCTGTTCCAATTGCTGGACAATGAATTGGGTGAGTCTCGCGAGCGTTATCACCAGTTGATCGAGCGCCCGGCGGATCTGGAAGACATCTTGCAGCACGGTGCGAAAAAGGCCCGTGCGGTGGCGACGCCGTTCCTCAACGAACTGCGCGAGGCTGTTGGCCTGCGTTCTTTCGTGGCTCAGGCGCAGGTGGCGACCACCACCAAGAAGAAAGCCGCGAAGGCCGCGCGCTTTGTCAGCTTCCGCGAAGACGACGGCAGTTTCCGCTTCCGCCTGCTGGCCGCCGATGGCGAGCAACTGCTGCTGTCGCGTAACTTCGCCGACGGCAAAACCGCCGGACAAGTGACCAAACAGCTGCAATCGGGTCAGGCTCTGGACGTGCGCAGTGAAGCCCTGAGCTTCAGCGTCTGGCTGGAAGGCGAGTGCGTTGCCGATAGCCCAGCGTTCGCTGACAGCACCGCTCGGGACGCTGCGGTAGAGGCGTTGCGAATTGCTCTGACGCCGGTTCCGGAATAATCCACGGCTCGGTCCTACCAAGGGCCGATTGCCATTCCCACGGGCCATCGCTACAGTGTCGGCCCGTTTTTGTTGCCTTGCTAACGAATTATGACGCCCCTAGAACGATATCAAGCTGATCTGAAACGCCCGGAATTTTTCCATGACGCCGCGCAGGAAACGGCTGTGCGTCATTTGCAGCGCCTGTACGACGACCTGGTCGCGGCCGAGCAGAACAAACCGGGCCTGCTGGGCAAACTGTTTGGCAAGAAGGATCAGGCGCCGGTCAAGGGCCTGTACTTCTGGGGCGGCGTAGGTCGCGGCAAGACTTACCTGGTCGACACCTTCTTCGAAGCGCTGCCGTTCAAGGAAAAGTCCCGTACTCACTTCCACCGCTTCATGAAGCGCGTGCACGAAGAGATGAAGACGCTGGGCGGCGAGAAAAACCCGCTGACCATCATCGCCAAGCGCTTCGCCACCGAAGCCCGGGTGATCTGCTTCGATGAGTTCTTCGTCTCCGACATCACCGACGCCATGATCCTCGGTACGTTGATGGAAGAGTTGTTCAAGAATGGTGTAACCCTGGTCGCCACCTCGAACATCGTGCCGGACGGCCTGTACAAGGACGGCCTGCAACGCGCACGTTTCCTGCCCGCCATTGCGCTGATCAAGCAGAACACCGAGATCGTCAACGTCGACAGCGGCGTCGATTATCGCCTGCGTCACCTCGAGCAAGCCGAACTGTTCCATTTCCCGCTCGACGAAGCGTCCCACGAAAGCCTGCGCAAAAGCTTCCGCGCGCTGACCCCGGAATGCACGGCAGCGATCGAGAACGATGTGCTGATGATCGAGAACCGCGAGATCCGTGCGGTGCGCACCTGTGATGACGTGGCCTGGTTCGACTTCCGCGAACTCTGCGACGGCCCGCGCAGCCAGAACGACTACATCGAACTGGGCAAGATCTTCCACGCCGTGTTGCTCAGCGGTGTCGAGCAGATGAGCGTCACCACCGACGACATCGCCCGACGCTTCATCAATATGGTCGACGAGTTCTACGACCGTAACGTGAAACTGATCATTTCTGCTGAAGTCGAACTCAAGGATCTCTACACCGGTGGACGCCTGAACTTCGAGTTCCAGCGCACGCTCAGTCGGCTGCTGGAAATGCAGTCCCACGAATTCCTGTCGCGGGCGCATAAGCCGTAACAAAGTTCGGTAAATGAAAAGGCCTGCATTGCAGGCCTTTTTTTATGACATCACCGCTGGACCCTGTGGGAGTGAGCCTGTTCGCGAAGAGGGAGTGTCAGTCGACCCATGTTTGATGGGTACACCGCTTTCGCGAGCAGGCTCGCTCCCACAGGGCTGTGTGTCAGTGTTGAAGATCGATGCCACTGCCGAGATACCGCGCCAACTCGTCCTGTCGTTGGCAGCCAAGCAGCAACCACAGCAGAATCCTTGCTTTGCGCGGACATAGAAAACCCGCCATCCACGCGCCCTTGCGGATTAAATCCATCTCACCGCCACTAAAGCCGTAAGAGGCGAGTGCGGTGGAGCCGGAACCGGTTCGGGTCGCAATGATCACAGGGATGCTTTCGCAGAGGTGCTCAATCACCGTCGCCCAACTCTGCGAGACATGGCCGGCGCCGAAACCACCAATCACCAGCCCGTCGTAACCGAGTGTGAGCATATTCTCCAGTAGCAGGGTGTCGGCTGAAAGTGATGTCTCAAGCATCGCAACCTTCTGTGTAGTCTGTTGCGGCCAGGGCAAAACCGTGCGTTGTCGCGGTGGGTGCAGGTAGAGAACGTGGTTTTCCAACAGCAGGCCTGCGGGTCCGACGATCGGAGAGGAAAACGCCTGCAACGCCAGTGAGTCCACTTTACGTACGCTACAGGCTTGATGAATCTGTCCGTTCATCACCACCTGAACACCACGTTGTCTGCTGCTCTGCGCCAGGGCGACGCGGCAGGCATCCAGCAGATTCGCCGGGCCGTCGGCCCCCGGCTGTGCTGCCGAACGCATGGCACCCGTCAGTACCAAGGGGATGTCATGGGGCCACAAGTAATCAAAGAACACTGCGGCTTCTTCGAGAGTGTCGGTCCCTTGAATGACCACGACACCGCCGGCGCCTTGGTCGACCTGAAACTTCGCCCAGGACAGCACTCTCAGCAAAAATTCGAAATCCAGAGAAGCACTGGGCAGCATGCCGAGGGTTTCTACGGTCACCTGGGCCAGCGTCGTCAGTTCCGGTATCGAGGCCAGCAGGGCTTCACCGCTGACGGTCGGGATTACACCTTCACCGGTATGCCTTGCTTGCATGCTAACCGTGCCGCCGAGCGCCGCGATGGCCAGTTTGGGCAGGTCCATGTCATACCTCGCTTGTTTGTGATGTAAAGAGGCTGCATCGGGTTTCAGGTCGCGATGCAGCCAAATGGCGGAGTGCATCAGTTCGCTATCAGGTACCCGATCAGCGGGACGATGAGTAACGTACTGATTGCCATCGACAGGACATTGGCGATGTAGGCGTGCATGTCGGCCGGTAATCGTTTGGCAATCGCACTCGCCAGAGGTGGCGCGAGCAATGCTCCCAGCAACGCGCTGGAAATGATGATCTGCCAACTGCCCCCATAGGCCAGGATCGCAGCGGGCACCACTGATACCAGAGGGATGTAAGTGGGGTACCAGCCGCACATCATCCATTGTCGACGCCAGATCAGCACACCGATGGCCGAGGTCAATGCCTGTGCACCTATGATGTGCAGCAGCAGGTCCGACCCGTACGCCGGGCTCAGGGGATTCAAGCTGTATGCCAGCAATGCACCCAGTAACAAGCCCAGACTGGCCAGTTCGTTGCCAAAGAACGGCGCTTCGGAGAAGTCCGCCAAAACCCGACGCATGGCCCAAACGACGCCATAGTCGGGGACCTTGATAGCGGGGGCGGTGGTGGGGGCGGGGGGCGTCCCGGATTGCCCGGACCTCACCAGGCTCGGACAGTAGCGGCAGAGCAGAAACGCCACGACGCTGGCAACCGCCATGCCCAGCACATTGCCGATCACTGCTGGCAAGGCCAATGGGTTACACACGTAGTTGACGATCAGCAAACACATCGGAGTGACGAATACAGCCCCCATGATTGCGCCGTTGATGGTGACTTTCCAGCCACCGCCAAACATCAGCACCATCGCCGCAGGCAGGGAGACGAACGCGGCAAACGTGGGTTGCCAGCTATCGGCAGTCACCGTCCAGCCCCACATCAAGTTACTCAGCAGCAGCCCGAGCAACGAACTGGTGATCAGCCACGGCCACAATCCAGTCCCATAGGAAATGGCAAATCCTTGCCAGGATCTTGCTGTTCTGTTCGCCCAATAAGCCAAATACGCCCCCGCCAAAAGACCGATCGAGGCGAACTCGTGTTTGTAGAAAGCCACTTCACTGATGTCGCCCAGCACCCAGCGCAACCAGGCACTTGGCTCGGGTAGCCCCGACACCATGTCGCTGTAACTCGGCCAATGAGCGGACCATAAGGAACGGTTAGTGAATGAAAGCCAAATAATCAACAACGTCGCGCCGACCATCAGCAAGGCGACTGCTGTATCAAATGGTGTTCTGCGGACTGGCTGTGCTTTGTCGGATGTGATTTCCATAAGTTCTGCTCCCTGAATCAGCGCGGGAGGCAGGAATGCTGGGTATAGCCGAGCATCTGATCGTAAAGATCGGCTCGGCGATCGCGATGCAGGTCGTTCAGATTGTTCCAGATGGGCGCACTGCGGGAGCTGGTCAGGTCGATATCGGCAAACAGGATTTCCTGCTTGTCTGCCGAAGCCACGGCACCCATTGGCCAACCATTGGTCCCGGCTATCAACGAGCAACCCAGGTAGCGCGCGCCGCGCTCCTCGCCGATCCGGCTGGCGGCGGCGATAAACACGTTGTTGACGTGAGCCGCGGTCATCGTCAAATACGAAGCCATGCACTTACCGGCATCATCGAATAGCGGCGGCGGTGTCCAGACCCAGTTGTTCAGGCTGCAAATGATGTCCGCGCCTTGCTGGCTGAGGATTCGCGGGACCTCCGGGAACCAGATGTCCCAGCAGATCAACAGCCCGATGCGGCCAATGGGGGTTTCAAAAACCGGAAAGCCCGAATCGCCCGGTGTGAACCAGAGCTTTTCCAGGTTCCACAGGTGGGCTTTACGGTATTTGCCGATAAATCCGTCGGGACCCAGCAGAACGCCGGTGTTGAAGAGCCGCATGCCGTCGCGCTCTACCAGGCCGGCTACGAGGTAGACGTTGTACTTGCGGGTGAATTCGCTCCAGGCCTGCACGCTTGGCCCGTCGGGAACAGGCTCTGCATGGGCGAAAGCGTCCTGCCGATTGCTGAAGAAATAGCCGGTATTGGAGAGCTCGGGCAGAACGATGAGATTCGCACCGCCGTTTACCGCTTCAAGTGCCAATTCCAGGCTGCGACGCAGGTTACCTTGACATTTTTCGATGCCGACTTGTGGATCGAATTGCACGACTGCTACACGAACTGGGCTTGTTGGCTCGCTCATTCTAACGACCTCTTTTTATTGTTTTACACGCTGTTTAATGACGTGGTCATAAGAGGGGAATCAGGAATCTGGCGAAAGTCAGCCACTTCCTTTTAGCTCGTAGTCCATTTCCCAAGATGGATGAGCAAGATGATCGGCTGCACTGTGTAGCAGGCACGGAAGGAGGAGCCATGGATAATGTCCATGGCTTTGAAATGGGGGCAGTCAGGTTTTGAGTTGGTAGTGCGGGTAATCACTCATGGAGAACCCGCCATTGAAGGTCGCAGCGGTTTTGTTACAGATATGAATGACCGCATCAATGGCACCGCGAAAACACGGCTCCGTCCAGCCGGCATCGACGGAAAATGATTCACCGGACAAATACAAACCTGATATATGCGCAAAGTCCCGGTTGTACTTCATCAGGCCGACAGCATCGTAGTAGGTGCCGGGGCGGTATAATTTTGCACAACCCAAGGCATTTTTATCGGTTATCCATCGTTGGACTACAGCTTGATCAATACCGATATAAGGGGAAATCCTTTCCTGGATATTGGTTGCGTTCATGAGGATGCGATCCAGCTCTTTAGCGCATCTGCTTACCAGTTCTTTATCGGTGAAAGTGGCGAGTTTGGTGGCGTCGTCCTCCCATGTGTAACTTAGAAGGATGCAGTCATAGGTGTAGTTATCATTGTAACGGTAGGTGTAAACATCATGGATAAAACTGTCGGTGACAATGGTTTGCGGGATTTTGGTGTTTGTCGAAAGAAATGATTTTTTTAACGGCGCGAAGACCTTGCAACTGGTTTCCCAGTGCGCCGTTTTGTAGGCATTGATTGTCTCGAAAGGCAGCATCTCCTGATTGAAGTTATCGAGCTTGATCCGAGTTTCGATCAGCCAGGAAGGGAGCGTTACGATGACCGAATCAAAGTCATCGAAGCGCTCTTGGGTTTGTTCGGGTTGGCTGTGTTTCCAATTGAAGTACACCCGTATTTTTTGGTTACTTAGTTTCTTAAGTTTGGTAACTGATGAATCGGTGAGTAACCCGTTGTTCCTTTCGCGGATGTATTCATAGACGGACTTGCCGGTTTGGTCGATGTCCATGAACATCAGGCATTCATCCAAAGCAGCAAGCCCAACGTAGCGAGGTCTGTCGAAACTCAGCCCCATCGAGTCAAAAACGGCTTCGCTGCTCAAGTGGGGAGAGTCCAGCGGGTCGCCCTTTGGGTCCACCCGACCATGTATCAGTTGCAGTTGGCTGCTGAATCCAAATATGGCCGTACGCAAGGGATAAAGGGAACAGACATCATAAAAGGCTCCCCAACTGCCATCACCGATGCCTATCGCGTAGAAAATAGCCGACTCCTCGGCAGACATGCCCATCCCGCCAAAATCACCGGGCGACCCTCTGTCCCAGGCTTGCAAGGCCGGCATACTGACCAGATCTCGAAATGAAATACTCTGATACTTGTCGACGATTGCGGCCCACATCGTCTCCCATTCGGGGCTGGCGTAAACCTCCGCGACGTGCCGGGTCATACGATCGGCAAAGGCTTTCCACTTGGCGTAGACCTTTTGAAGTTCTTCGCCGGGAGGAGGGGTCAAGCCATCCTGGTTTTTCCAGATCAACATTTGCGGCGCCGATCCACCGCCCACACTGCCTTCGCGAAGATAGATGCCTGTCGAGCTGACCCATTGGCTTCCGGGGTTGGCAAAGTCGGATAACACCAAGTCAAACGTTTTAGCGTAGTACGCCATCAGCGAACGGCCTTCTGTCGGTGCCTCGTCAGCCCGGTTGAAGAAGGGCATCCGCATGGCGCCCATTTCAAACGGTGTATGAGCCGCTGTGGCGTTTCGACTGCCAGGAACGGTCAGGTGCCTGCCGCCTATACGTCTGGATTGTTCGATTAGGGTGATATTGGTGAAACCGCAACGATAAAGTTCTCTAGCGGCAGTCAGTCCAGTTACTCCTGCGCCGATGATGCAGATTCTGTGCTGTGGGTCAGTTGCCCTTGCGATGCCATTTTCCTGTTCGACCAGCGTTCGATAGTCAAAGCACAAGTCTGGTGGGTTAGGGAAACGTGCTGCCCATTTGTTTGCAGTCGAGCGCTTCGTTCGAGCGCCATCGCGGGATACATATGAAGGGTAGTTGTAGCTTGATCCAATAGTCACTGTTGATCTTCCCTGATTAACTGATGGTGTTTGCAGGGAAACAGCTTGGAGTTTTGGGCAATGTGCGAATATGAGCAAATTCCGGTGCTACAGCGCACTGAATTCGATTTATTACGTAGGAAAAAGAAACCTGAAATAAGAAGGCCTGCATTGCAGGCCTTTTTTGTACGCTCTGTTTGGCTCACTACAACCTCTGTGGGAGCGAGCCTGTTCGCGATAGCGGAGTGCCAGCAAAGTGAATGTTGCATGATGCGACGCCATCGCGGGCAAGCCCGCTCCCACAGGGGATTTGTGTTTACTTAAAGTGCTACGCCGCTTGCTGAAACTGCTGCCGATACTGGTTGGGCGACAGTTCAGTATGTTGGCGGAACAGCCGGGCAAAGAAACTCGCATCGTCGTAACCCACTTCATAGCTGATGGTCTTGATGCTCTTGCGGCTGCCGGACAGCAGGCCCTTGGCGGTTTCGATGCGCAGGCGTTGCAGGTAGTGCAGCGGCTTGTCGCCGGTGGCGGTCTGGAAGCGGCGCATGAAATTGCGGATGCTCATGCCGTGTTCCCGGGCGACGTCTTCGAAGCGGAACTTGTCGGCAAAGTGTTCTTCGAGCCAGTGCTGGATCTGCAGGATGATCACGTCCTGGTGCAGTTTCTGGCCGCCGAAGCCGATACGTCCCGGCGAGTAGCTGCGCTGCACTTCATAGAGAATATCCCGGGCCACGGCCTGGGACACATTGGCGCCGCAGAACCGCTCGATCAGGTAGATATACAGATCGCAAGCCGAGGTGGTGCCGCCGGCGCAGTACAGGTTGTCTGCGTCGGTGAGGTGCTTGTCCTGGTTGAGGTAAACCTTCGGGAAACGTTCGGCGAAGGCACTGAAGAAGCGCCAGTAGGTGGTCGCTTCCTTGCCGTCGAGCAGGCCGGCCTCGGCCAGCCAGAACACTCCGGTGGCCTCGCCACACAGTACCGCGCCGCGGGCATGTTGCTGGCGCAGCCAGGGCAAGACTTGAGGGTAGCGTTGGCACAGGGTGTCGAAGTCGTCCCAGAACGCAGGGAGGACAATGATGTCGGCATTTTCCAGTCCGCCGTCCACTGGCATGATCACATCGCTGAAACTGTTCACCGGTTTGCCGTCGGGGCTGACCAGTCGGGTTTCGAAGGCCGGGACCAGGCCGTGGCCCAGCTGTTTGCCATAGCGCAGGCTGGCGAGGTGGAAGAAATCCTTGGCTTGCATGAGGGTGGAGGCGAAAACCCGGTCGATGGCCAGGATGCTGACGCGCCGCAGGGGCGTGGAGGCTTGGTTAGACATAATTCAACTTTATTCTTATAGGGGAAAGTGGTCACCAGACGGCTGGATCGTCTTATTTTTTGTCGGATGTGTCCAGTGTCCTGTATCGGACGCGGGGCTTAGTCTCTGAAGGTCAATCTCTTCTAAAAATAACGACAGGTGCCGCATGATCCCCAGAACCTTGTTCAGTTCCGAGCACGAGCTTTTTCGCGACAGCGTGCGAACGTTCCTCGAAAAGGAGGCCGTGCCGTTCCATGGGCAATGGGAAAAACAAGGCTATATCGACCGCAAACTCTGGAACAAGGCAGGGGAGGCGGGGATGTTGTGCTCGCATCTGCCGGAAGAATACGGCGGGCTGGGGGCGGACTTTCTCTACAGCGCAGTGGTGATCGAAGAAGTGGGGCGCCTGGGGCTCACCGGCATCGGTTTCTCCCTGCATTCGGACATCGTTGCGCCTTACATCCTGCATTACGGCAGTGAAACGCTGAAACACAAATACCTGCCGAAACTGGTTTCCGGGGAGATGGTCACTGCCATCGCTATGACCGAACCGGGTGCCGGTTCCGATCTGCAAGGCGTGAAGACCACTGCGGTGCTGGATGGCGACGAGTATGTGATCAACGGCTCGAAAACCTTCATCACCAACGGCTATCTCGCTGACCTGGTGATTGTCGTCGCCAAGACCGATCCGAAGGCGGGGGCGAAGGGTACCAGTCTGTTTCTGGTGGAGGCCGATACGCCGGGCTTCGACAAGGGCAAGCGCTTGGAGAAGGTCGGCATGAAGGCCCAGGACACGTCGGAGCTGTTCTTCCAGGATGTACGGGTGCCCAAGGAGAACTTGCTGGGCCAGGCCGGGATGGGGTTCGCCTACCTGATGCAGGAATTGCCTCAGGAACGTCTCACCGTGGCCATCGGCGGCCTGGCTTCAGCCGAAGCGGCGTTGCAATGGACGCTGGATTACACCCGCGAACGCAAGGCATTCGGCAAGGCAATTGCCGATTTCCAGAACACCCGTTTCAAATTGGCGGAGATGGCGACCGAAATTCAGATCGGTCGGGTCTTTGTCGATCGTTGCCTGGAACTGCACCTGCAAGGCAAGCTAGACGTGCCCACGGCGGCGATGGCCAAGTACTGGGGTACGGACCTGCAATGCAAGGTGCTCGATGAGTGTGTGCAGTTGCACGGCGGCTACGGGTTCATGTGGGAATACCCGATTGCCCGGGCGTGGGCGGATGCGCGGGTGCAGCGGATTTATGCCGGGACCAATGAAATCATGAAGGAGATCATTGCGCGGTCGCTTTGATTTGCAGGAACTGTCAGATCGTTTTCGCGAGCAGGCTCGCTCCCACAGGCCAGATGAGTTC